>JAFRRE010000142.1 GCA_017428285.1 Bacteroidales bacterium
GAGACCAAATCCAAACCGACTACGGTATGACGGAGTATGACGGTGAGTGGTTTGGTGACTTTGAAGCGTTTGAACCCGGATACGGCCTCATGTACTTCTCCAACAGCGATGAGGACAAGACCTTAGTCTTCCAGACGGGAGACGCGAAAACCCGCCGCATTATTGCCAAGCTCATCGAGCTCAAGAATCGCACTAAGAAAACTGGTGATGGCATGACCAAGTCGGCGCCTACCATCTCCATCAAACAAATCAAGAAATAAATTGAATTAAACCAATTAATAAATTAATTAAATTAAAACAAAATGAAAAAAGTATTAGTTTTCTTGTTGTGTCTGTCAAGCACTATGATGTTTGCACAAACACTTCACTACCAAATCGACAATTCGGGGTGCAAACCTCAGAAAACTACCGTGACTGGAGTGTTTATGGTTGACGGCGTGGAAATCTATAACGGCGAGGGTATGCAAAACCAAGGCGGCCAAAACATCGAAATCGGCGTGTTCGACCAGGATGGCAATTGCCGTGGTACCAAGTTCCCCACATGGAGAGGAACCACCGGCGCTGGTGTAGTATTCAACAAGTACATCTATCAGTTGCAGATATGGGGAACCGATGGTATGTATTATCCTACTTTCAAGGTGTATGACCATAACAACGACATGGAGTTGGATCTTGTCTTAGACATTGACGAGACCATCGTATGGACATCCGGTGGCAAATACGGAGGCATCACCCTCGACCAACTGTATGCCATCAACTTCACCCATAACGCAGCAGGAGGCTATGACCTCACCATCACCCCTTACAGCGGTACGAAAGACCACTACTACCTGATCTCCTCCCCCGTTACGGTGAATCCCTCGGCTGTGACGAACATGATTGAACCTTATGCTTACGACCTGTATTACTTCAACCAAGAAGGTGACGGCAATGGCAACCAATGGATCACCTATAAGGATACCGAAGGTGCCACCGATGCTGGTTTCGGTCTTGTTCCAGGCACGGGCTACCTCTATGCCAACGCTGGTGATGGAGAAATGGAGACCGTCACACTGACCTTCCCTGCTGGTACTGAATACGAAGGCGACGGTCACTTCGAACTTGAACTTGCCGAAGGCGACTGGGCTGGATGGAACCTCGTAGGTAACCCCTACCTGGAGACTGCCACCATCGACCATGAGTTGTTCTATGTGATCAACGAGAACGGCACCGAAATCATGACCGCCGAGGAGAACAGCATCGCCCCCATGCAGGGTGTGTTTGTCATGGCCACGGCAGAAAAGATGGACGTGAACTTCACCCCCGCGAATACTGGCTCGAAGACTCCTAAACTGTCACTCAACCTGGTCAGCAACAGCAATGTTATCGACCGCGCCATCGTCAACTTTGGCGAAGGCAGCCTGCCTAAGTTCCAGATCAACAGGAACAGCACGAAACTGTACATCCCGAGAAACGGTGAAGACTATGCAGTGGTTAACAGCGAAGAGATGGGTGAGATGCCCGTCAGCTTCAAGGCCCAGAGCAACGGCACCTACAGCCTGAACCTCTCCGCCAAGAACGTCAACTTCAGCTACCTCCACCTCATTGACAACCTCACTGGTGCCAACCAAGACCTGCTCGTCAACCCGAGCTACAGCTTCGAGGCCCGCACCTCTGACTATGCCAACCGTTTCCGTCTGGTGTTCGCCACCGCCAACGATGAAGACAACTTCGCCTTCTTCAGCAACGGTAGCCTGGTCATCAACAACGAAGGCAACGCCACCCTGCAAGTGGTCGACGTCACCGGACGTATCATCAAGTGCGAAACCATCAATGGCTGCGCCAACGTCAACATCGATGCTGCCTCTGGCGTCTACATGGTCCGCCTCATCAACGGCGACAACGTGAAAGTCCAGAAAGTCGTGAAATAATCCAATTGTCTAACTTATAAAAACAGAACATAACAATGAAAAAATTAGCATTGACAATCGCAGTCGTCCTCGGCCTCAGCCTGACGACTTTCGCAAACACCAACGACGGCGGACTGTTCCAACGCGGTGCTTCTGAGCCCACCTATGGCCTCTATGGCGACCGTACTGGCATGCTGCCTGGATTCCCGGACCACGGCTTAGATGGCAATCAACCTGCTCCCCTCGGCAGCGGTGTTGCCGTATTGCTTGGCCTTGGTGCAGCTTACTTTGTAGCTAAAAAGCGCAAGGAAGATTAAGCAATTTACCTTTCCTTTTCACATTATTTGACAGGAGGCCAGCGGCGCATTGCGCCGCTGGTTTCTTTTTTGGGGGGTGACGTTTAACGTCATTGCGAGGAGGCACGACGAAGCAATCCAGAATAAAATCTTTCCAAAACTCATTTTCTGGATTGCTTCTTCCGTCTTCACGGAATGAGGCCTCGCAATGACGCAAAGCGTACGTGAAATTACTCCTGGTAATACACCCGCTTCACGCGCTGCGAAACGCGTGTCATGATTTCATAGGGAATGGTTTGGCAGGCACGGGCAATGTCGTTGATGTCGTGCTCGGCATCGAAGATGACCACCGTGTCGCCCTCAGCAGCCTCCACTTCAGTCAAATCCAACATGCACATGTCCATACAGATGTCGCCCACAACGGACACCTGTCGGCCGTTCACATAGAACTTGCCGTTGCCGTTGCCCAAGAGGCGCGAGAGGCCGTCGGCATAGCCGATGGGCACAATGCCGATGCGCATGTCGTGCTCGGCACGACCATGACGGTTGTAGCCGATGCTGTCGCCCGCAGGAATGCGCTTGATCTGATTAATGGTCGTCTTGAGCGATACCACAGGCTGCAACATGCCCTTGTCGGCCTCGCAAGTCGACACACCATACAAGCCAATGCCCAAACGCACCATGTCGAACTGGTATTGTGGGAAACGCGAGATGCCCGCCGTATTGAGGATGTGACGGATAGCCTGCGGGAAAGCCTCCCTGATCATCGCGCTGCCTTCCTCGAAACAATGGATCTGACTCAAGGTGAACGCATCCTCGGCAGGGTTGTCGGCGGTGGCCAAATGCGAGAACACGCTCTTCACGTGCAGCATTGGGTTGGCCTGGATGCGGCGGATGAGCTCGGGCAATTCCTCCAAAGAGAAGCCCAAACGATGCATGCCCGTATCGAGCTTGATGTGCACATTCAAGGGATGCGCCTCGGGCAAAGCGAGGTTCTCCATCGCCTTCTCGATGAACTCCAAGTTGCGGAAACTGAACACCTCAGGCTCAAGGTGGTATTTGATGATGTTGTCGTAGCTGTTCACCTCGGGACTCATCACCATGATAGGCAGGTTGATACCCGCACGACGTAACTCCACGCCCTCATCGGCGAAGGCAACCGTCAGATAGTCGACATTATGGAATTGCAACACATTGGACACCTCGAGGTTACCGCTTCCATAGCCAAAGGCCTTCACCATCACCATCAGTTTGGTCTCAGGTTTGATCTTCGCGCGAAAATGGTTGAGGTTGCCGACCAAATGGTTGAAGTTGATTTCCAGCACGGTCTCGTGTGCCTTCTCCTGCAGCTCCATGCCAATCTGCTCGAATTCGAAGGCACGGGCGCCTTTCAGCAGGATAGTCTGGTTGTTGAACTTCGAGAAGGGGAAATGCGCCAAAAAGTCGGACACATTGGGATAGAAATAGCGCTCCATGTCGAACTTGTTGGCCTGGCGCGAGATGCCCTCGCCAATGCCAATCAGCATGTCAACGCCCTTGGCTTTCAATAACTGCGCAATCTCGGCATACAATTCCAACTCATTGCGCCCGCTTTGCAGGATGTCGGACAGAATCACGACCTTGCGGTTATGCTGATGCTGCTGCTTCATCACGTCCAAGGCGATGGACAGCGAGTTAACATCGGAGTTGTAGTAGTCGTTGATGATGGTGCAGTTGTTCATGCCCGCCTTAATTTCCAAACGCATAGCGATGGAAGTCAACGACATAAGCCGACTGGCGATGAGTTCGGGAGCCATCTTCATCAACAGCCCCACAGCGATGCAATGGATGGCATTCTCGATGGAAGCCGCATCGGCAAAGGGAATCGTGAACGACAACAACGCGCCTTGATAGAGACATTGCACCTGGCTTTGATTCTCGCCCACCACGACCTCCTTCACAAAGAGGTCGGCTTCCTCGAACTTGCGGCTCCACGTGAACAGCCTCACCTTGGAAGACATTCCTGAGCGGATCACCACCTGCTGAATCTCAGAATAATCCATGCAATACACCAATGACTCGGCCTTGGTGAAGAGGTTCATCTTCTCACCCACCTTCTGGGCATGGTTGATGAAGTTCTCCTCATGGGCCTGCCCGATGTTGGTGAACACGCCAATAGTCGGGCGAATCACGTCCTGCAAGGCCATCATCTCATCGGGTTCGGAGATGCCCGCCTCGAAAATGGCCAGTTCGCTGCTTGCGTTCATCTGCCACACCGAGAGCGGCACGCCCACCTGCGAGTTGTAGCTCTTGGGGCTGCGCACGATGCTGTAGTCGGGGCTAAGCATCTGATAGAGCCATTCCTTGACAATGGTCTTGCCATTGCTGCCCGTGATGCCGATGACGGGGATGCTGAACTGCTGGCGATGGTAGGATGCCAGAGCCTGCAAGGCCTTCAGCGTATCGGCCACAACGATGAACGCGGCTTCGGGGCAAGATGCTTCAGGACGTTGTTTCACCACAAAAGCCCTGACACCTTTCTCATAAAGCTCCTCGATATACTTATGGCCATCGTTGCGCTGGCTCTTCAAGGCGAAAAACAAGGCCTGACCGGCATCCATCAGATGGCGGCTGTCGATGAGCAAATCGCTGATTTTGCGCTCGTCTGCCGCTCCGATGAGCTGTCCGTTGACAATTTCCGCAACCTTTTGCAAGGAATAGAACTGGTGCTGCATAAGTCCATTGAAATTTCCCGCAAAGATAAACAAAAATGCTGAATGCTGAATGCTGAATTAGGAATGTCATTCAGCATTCCGCATTCCGCATTCCGCATTAAAAAAAGCGCTATCTTTGCAAAAAAAAGATGAAACTAAAGCAACACATCCCCAACGCCATCACCTGCGGCAACCTGGTCTCGGGCTGCCTCTCCATCCTTTTTGTCGCCAGTGGCATGCCCGTCAAGGCGGCCATCATGCTTTTCGTTGCCGGTCTCTTCGACTTCTTCGACGGCTTTGCAGCGCGCCTGCTCCATGCCCATTCGCCCATCGGTGCCGACTTGGACTCGTTGGCCGATGTGGTTTCGTCAGGTGTGGCACCTGGGTTCATCATGTATTGGCTGATGCTCCATGCCTTTGACCTTCCTTCCGTTACATGGCTTGGCATCAACGTATTGCCTTGTTTGGCTTTCCTGCTGCCCGTGTTTTCGGCCATACGCTTGGCCAAATTTAACGTCGATGACACGCAGAAGACCTCGTTTCGAGGCTTACCCGCTCCTGGCATGGCCATCTTCATCGCTTCACTCCCCTTGGCGCTCGGCCAAGTGGGACACCTTGTCGATGGTGCGTTGGGCTATTGGTGCTGCCTTGGCATCACGCTCATCTTCTCATTCATGATGGTGTGTCGTTTGCGTTTCTTTTCATTTAAGATGAAATCCGCGAAATGGAAAGGCAACGAGGTGCGTTGGATTTTCCTCATTGTCGCCGTGGCTGCGGTGGCCGTCTTCCGCTTAGTGGCCCTGCCTTTCGTGATGGTGTTTTATGTTTTGCTGTCGATATTCTTCGCAAAGAAAATGGAGTGAATTGGGATTCCCTTCAGGAATGGAGTGCAGTCATTAATTAAAAAGCGGCAGCATACAACGTAAACGATCCGTAAACGTCACAAGCCGCCGCATGTAACACAAGTGAATTGCCATTCCCGAAGGGAATCTATTACATTTCTTTCTTGTGAAGAATAAAATTATGTCCCAAATACACTTCGCGGACATGTTCATCAGCAGCCAACTGCTCGGGTGAGCCCGACATAAGCACCTTGCCGTCGAAAAGCAGATAGGCTCGGTCGGTGATGGACAGCGTCTCATGCACGTTGTGGTCGGTGATGAGCACACCAATGTTTTTCCGCTTCAATTTGAAGATGATGCGCTGGATATCCTCCACGGCGATGGGATCGACGCCCGCGAAAGGCTCATCCAAGAGGATGAAGTTAGGGTCGACGGCCAAAGCACGGGCAATCTCGGTACGGCGACGCTCACCTCCTGAGAGCTGTATACCCTTACTCTTACGCACATGCTGCAAGCCGAACTCATCGAGCAGACCTTCCAACTTCTCGGCTTGCTGCTGCTTGGTGAGGCCTTTCTTGAACTGCATCACAGAGGAGATATTGTCTTCAACGCTCATTTGGCGGAACACCGAGGCTTCCTGCGCCAAATAGCCGATGCCGATTTGGGCACGTCGGTACATGGGCAGGTCGGAGATATCCTGATTCTCAAGGAAGACCTTGCCGGAATAAGGCTTGATGAGCCCTACCACCATATAGAACGTAGTCGTCTTGCCTGCCCCGTTGGGGCCCAACAGACCGACAATCTCACCTTGTTCGAGTTCAACATTCACCTTGTTGACCACGGTGCGCTGACCGTATTTCTTGACCAAATCTTCTGTTCTTAGCTTCATCTTCAGTTATCAGTTGTTCAGTTTATGCAGGTTGCTGAGCCTGTCGAAGCACCGTCCTAAATATAGTCGGCCCTTCGGCCCTTCGAGGGACCTCAGGGGCCACAAGCTCAGGGACCTTGGCTAATTTAAAATATTCCTTCCTTCAAAATATCATGCAAATGGATAATCCCCAAATATTTCCCCTCATGCACCACCGGCAGTTGCGTGATGCTGTTCTCCCGCATCTTGTGCAAGGCATCCACCACTAAGGCATCCTCATCAATGGTCTTGGGATTGGAGGTCATGATTTGCTCAGCCTTCACTTGCTCGATGTTGGGATATTTCATCAGCATACGGCGCAGGTCGCCATCAGTGATGATACCCAACAGTTGTCCATCCTTCATTACCACAGTGGCACCCAAGCGCTTGTGGGTCATCTCAATGATGACACGAGTGAGGTTGTCATCGGGACCCACCTCAGGACGTTCGTTCCTCACGTACAAGTCCTTCACGCGGAGATAGAGCTGCTTGCCCAAAGCTCCGCCAGGATGGAACTTGGCGAAATCTTCAGTGGAAAAGCCTCTACACCTCATTAATATTAATGCAAGCGCATCGCCCATGACAAGTTGGGCTGTTGTGCTGCTGGTCGGCGCCAAGCTCCCCGGGATGGCTTCCTCATCCACAGTTACATCAAGGACAAAGTCAGCCTGCGAAGCGAGATACGACTGGCGGTTGCCCACCATGGCCACAATCTTGTTGCCCCGCAACTTGATGAGTGGCACCAGCATCTTGATTTCAGGCGTCTCGCCGCTTTTCGAGAGAATCACCACAATATCACCCTCACGGACAATGCCCAAGTCGCCGTGGATGGCATCGGCGGCGTGCATAAACACCGCCGTGGTGCCTGTCGAATTCATCGTAGCCACAATCTTTTGGGCGATGAGGGCACTTTTCCCAATGCCCGAAAACACCAGATTTCCTTTGTTTTCAAGCACCAATTCCACAACTTTGGCAAAATCATTGTCCAATTTTGCTTTTAGCTCAATGATTGCATTCGCTTCATTCTCAATAATTTGAGTGGCAAATTGAATTATTTCTCCATTTTTTGTCATCTTTTCTCAAAAATTACTTGCGCCGTATAGGTGAAATACTATAACTTTGTCTTTGCTGATTGAGGAGCCAACCGCTCTTTGGCAATAACGCAGTTTTTCAAAACAGATTGCAAAATAACGCAAAAATTCGGACAATACCAAAAGGAGGAAATCATGGCAAAAAAAGCAGACCTTGAGATTCACAAACTGTTGAAGAATGTTTTCGGTTTCGACCAGTTCAAGGGGAACCAGGAAGAGATCATCAAAAGCATCCTTGGCGGCAACAATACCTTCGTACTAATGCCCACGGGTGGCGGCAAGTCGCTGTGCTACCAGCTACCGGCATTGATGTCGAAAGGCACGGCCATTGTCGTTTCACCGCTCATCGCCCTAATGAAAAACCAAGTCGACATGATCCGTAACTTTGGCACCGAGCTGGGCATCGCCCATGTGATGAACTCATCGCTCTCGAAAGCCGAACTGCTTGAGGTGAAGGAAGACCTGAAGAGCGGCAAGACCAAGCTGCTCTACGTGGCGCCTGAATCGCTCACCAAAGAGGAAACGACCGAGTTTTTGCGTGGCCTCAAGATTTCGTTCATCGCCATCGATGAGGCGCACTGCATCTCGGAGTGGGGCCACGATTTCCGCCCTGAATACCGCCGTCTGCGTCCCATCATCAACGCCATCGACGAGAGCCTTCCCATCATCGCCCTGACGGCCACTGCCACCGTCAAGGTGCAGAACGACATCATGAAAAACCTTGAGATCACAGACGCCAAGGTCTTCAAGTCATCGTTCGACCGTCCCAACCTCTACTATGAAGTGCGGCCGAAAACCAAAGACGTCATCAAGGACATCATCAAATATATCAAGCAGAACCCTGGCAAGTCAGGCATCGTGTACTGCCTGAGCCGCAAGAAGGTGGAGGAACTGGCCGAGACGCTTGTCGTCAACGGCATCCGCGCCCTTCCCTACCATGCCGGCCTCGACAGCCAAACGCGTAAGGAGAACCAGGACAAGTTCCTTATGGAGGAAGTCGACGTCATCGTGGCCACCATCGCTTTCGGCATGGGCATCGACAAGCCCGACGTGCGCTTCGTCATCCACCACGACATCCCCAAGAGCCTCGAAGGCTACTATCAGGAGACCGGTCGTGCCGGCCGTGACGGCGGCGAGGGCAACTGCATCGCCTTCTACGACTACGAAGACATCCACAAGCTGGAGAAGTTCAACAAAGGCAAGAACGTGGCCGAACAAGAGATTGCCCGTGAGCTGCTGAACGAAACCGTGACCTACGCCGAATCAGCTGTTTGCCGCCATAGGCTCCTACTCCACTACTTCGGTGAAGAATACAACAAGGAGAACTGCGGCTCATGCGACAACTGCCGCTTCCCCAAGGAAAAATTCGACGGCAAGGAAGACCTCAAGCTCGTGCTCGAAGCTGTGGAAGACACCAAACAACTCTTCAAGACCAAACACATCGCCGAACTGTTGGCAGGTAAACTCACTGGCGACATCAAGGCGGCCAAGCAAGAAAACAACGAGTTCTTCGGCGCTGGCGATGAGCATGACGACAAATACTGGACCGCCGTCATTCGCCAAGCTTTGGTCAACAAACTGCTGTCAAAGGACATCGAGAACTATGGCATCCTGAAAATCACCAAGGAAGGCAAGAGCTTCATCAAGAAGCCCTACACCATCATGCTTGTCAAGGACCATGACTACGAGAACTCCGATGACGACGATCCGGAGACCATGGCTGCCATGGGCGCCAACAAGGATGGCGGTGCCGACAAGACCCTCTTCGCCTTGTTGAAAGACCTGCGCAAGACCATCGCCAAACAGAACGGTTTGCCGCCCTTTGTCATCTTCCAAGACCCCTCATTGGAGGACATGGCCATCCAATATCCCATCACCAAGGAGGAGATGACCCAGATTGCGGGCGTGGGCGCTGGCAAGGCCGAAAAATTCGGCGAGCCTTTCATCAAGCTCATCAAGGAATATGTGGAGGAGAACGAGATAACCCGCCCGAACGACATGGTGGTGAAGTCGGTAGTCAACAACTCCGCCCTGAAGATTGGCATCATCCAAAATATCGACAAGAAAATCCCGCTTGAGGACATCGCCTACGGCAAGGGTCTGGAATTCGATGAGTTGCTGTCGGAAATTGAGAGCATCGTGTCGAGCGGCACCCATCTTGACATCAACTATTACATCGAGGAAAACATCGACATTTACCATCAGGAAGACATCCTTGATTATTTCCATGAGGCCGAATCGGATGACGTGCAGACTGCTCTCCGCGAGCTCGGCGAGGATGAATACGAAGAGGAAGAAGTGCGTTTGATGCGCATCAAGTTCCTGTCGGATGTTGGCAACTGATTAAAGATGAAAAGATTATCAATTATCATTTTGCTCTTTCTCCTTGCAACCGGCTGTGGTCGCAAGGAGAAAGGTTTTATGCCCGAGCGTTTGCTCACAGAGCAGGAGATGATTGACATGTTAACCGACGTGCAGATCATCGAGGCCGACATCAACTACCAAAAAAACCAAGAGCGGGACCAAAATGAGGAAGACTCGGTCAAAACTGCGCCGAAAGACTATTTCAAAATGTCGAGGGAATACTACGACCAATTCTTTGCGCATTATGGCATCACGGACAGCATCTTCGCGCAAAATCTAAGGTATTACACCGAGCGTCCCGAGGTGCTGGGGCGCATCATGGATTCGGTGGTGAACCGATTGGACAAAGAAAAAACTGAGCCCCGAAGGGGCGACAGCCAATAGGCAGACGGTATAAACCTCTGCCTTTCGTTACGATAATAGGAATCATAACAAACAACAACATGGCCAGCACATTAGTCCAACAATATATGCACATCGTGTTCCACACAAAATGCACCAGCATCACCATGCGTGAAGAGGATTTAGAGCGTATTTTCGATTATGTAGGCGGCATCATCCGAAATATCAATGGTGTTTCCATCCAAGTAGGCGGTCGTCCCGACCATATCCATATTTTGGCATCAATGCCAAAAACCATAAGTCTGGCCGAATTTGTCAGAACCATCAAATCCAACAGCAGCAAATGGGTGAAAACATTGGACCATTATTACGAGCCTTTCATGTGGCAAGAAGGTTACGGGGCATTTAGCGTCAGCGCATCGGTGTTGAACAACGTCGCCAAATATATCAAAAACCAGAAGGCGCATCACAACAAACAAACCTACGTTGATGAATACAAACAATTTTTGGATGCATACCATATTGAATACGATGAACGGTATGCGTTCGGGGATTGAATCTATCAACCCTTTCGGGGTTTCGATAATGTATCGTTTTTCATATCGGCAAGGAGGGTACACCCCGTTTGCCGCATTTTTTTCTCCACCGCTGTCACCCCTTCGGGGTTCCGTTATTTCCGCAATTCAGCAGCAAATAAATCATTCAGCTTCTTAGCTGCATCCAACAACAAACTTTCATCTGTTGGGACAGGAACAGGTTTGCCATTGAGACGATTCAACGTTTCCGATGAACAAGCTTCGCGGTCACCTTTAATCGTGGTATAATTATTCTTGAAAGAGGAGGTCACCTCAAATGGAATAGTTAGCATCGTGGAGCGATACATGTCTCCATTCATAAAATCTATTGATCCAGAAATGGTTACACTCTTTGATTGAGAATGATCCGTAACTTCGGCAGATTTGCCAGCATTGTTTTCTTTGAAGCTCACCTCATCAAGACGAGAAGGTGAAACTTTTATCTCTTTCACGACAACATAAACAGAATTGGCATAATTTTCTTTTCTATTCCATGTAGTCTCAAACTTGTTGTAGGTGGGCAACTCGTCTTCGTCAAAACTCAGTAACATAGACTTAAACTCAGGCAGCAAAGACAATCCATCTTCACCATAGCATCCCAAATACACAACATCACCATAACAAAGCATACTTCTTGTCAAAAGTCTATGATAGGTTGGATTATCTTTGTTAGTTTTATTCAGTTGTATCACATATTTCATTGCCTCTTGCCCGTCATCTTTCGAACCTGTGCTTAGGAGTTGGTTGGCCTTAGCCACTAAGAAAGCCTCCGCATGATTGCGCGCCGCCATCATGTCCTCATCAAGGTCGAGCTTCACATAGTTCATGCCGTTTTTCACCCTGGTCGGGAAGCATTTCAAGGCCTCATTGCGGCCCTTCATGCTGCAATAACGCTGGTAAATCTCGGGCCAAACATCGGGTTGACCGGAAGCTTTCAAGGCTTGTATGCGCTCATGGTCGGCTTGGTTGGCCTTGTGATAGGATGCTGCCACCATGTTGATGCGGTCAACATTTCGATCGCCGTCGCAAATGTCAGGTGCAAGGCGCTGAATTACTTGATCATACTCTTGGACTTCATAGAGTTTCTTGGTCGTGTTGCAGGCGGTCAACATTACGCCGAGCAACAACGCGGGAATCAGTCGGAGGTATTTCATGGTTTTTCTGTTTTGATTCTACTTGTACATACGGGGCTTTCGACAGGCTCAAGCACCCTCAACACCAATAAAAGCAAGGTCCCTGAGCCCTCGGTTCCTGAGCCTGTCGAAGGAGTCGAAGGGCCGGTTTATTATTTATAAAACCACAAATTCCGCTCCAAATTGTCCGTTTCCAACGAAAATCTTTAATTTTGTGGCATCGAAACCTCTAATTTCATGGAAACAATCAAGCAACTGCAACAAGATTTTGCCGATTTCATGGCAAAGACCGACTTCAGCGGACAGCCGAAGGAATTATATGAACCCATAGCCTACACCATCTTACAAAGCGGTAAGCGCCTCCGCCCCATGCTCTGCCTTTTGGCTAACGAGATGTTTGACGGTGACAAGCAAGAAGCCCTTTGGCCTGCCTTGGCCTTGGAGACCTTCCACAACTTCACCCTCATCCATGATGACATCATGGACAAGGCACCACTACGTCGCGGCAAGGAAACCGTTTACCAAAAATGGAACTCCGACATCGCCATACTCTCTGGCGACGCCATGCTCGCCAAAGCCTTCCAATATGCCTTGCAGCCCAAGAAAGGCGCAGAACTTGCCCGACAATTGGGCAAGGTGGCCATCGAAATCTGCGAAGGCCAGCAGATGGACCTCAACTTTGAGACCCTCGGCAATGTGACCATCCCAGAATACTTGGAGATGATCCGCCTGAAGACCGCCGTCCTTCTGGCCACTGCCCTGCAAATGGGCGCTACTGTGGCAGGTGCAAATGAAGCCGATATCCAACATCTTTACGACTTCGGTATCAACATGGGCATGAGCTTCCAGCTGCAAGACGACATCCTTGACCTCTACAGCGACGTGGAGGTCTTCGGCAAACGTCACGGTGGCGACATCGCCGACAACAAGAAGACCTACCTCTACCTGAAAGCCTTGGAACTGGCCTCAGAAAAAGATCGCAATCGCCTTGAGCACCTCTTCACCCTTCGCATCGACCATGATGAAGAGGAGAAAATAGAAGAAGTGCAGGCCATCTACGACCGCCTGCATGTGAAAGAGGCCGTCGAAACGGTCATGCTCGACTACGACCGCAAGGCTATCGAATCCTTAGCTGCCGTCAACTTGCCAGAAGAAAAGAAAAAGCACCTCCGCACTTATGCCGAGCTGCTTTCAGGAAGGAAAAAGTAAACGACTTGAAATAAAGAAAGCGGAATGCCAGATTCATCCAGCATTCCGCTTTTTTCATTTTGTCAACCGTCAGCGATTACTTACCACCGTTCTGATTCTGGGTTTGTGTGCTTTGACTGACCTTTTGTTTGGGTCTTGCCACATTGTTCAGTTGATCTTTATCATCCTTTTGGAACTTAGGATTGGTCTTATTCTTTTTGGTATCGTTGCTGTAGCCTTCGCTGTTTTGGTTGTTCGTGTTCTCTGAAGATTGAGAATTGTTCTGGATTTTGTCATCCTTAGGCTTCACCATACCGGGCTTTTGGTTTTCCTTGCCTTGCGTATTCTCATTTTTGTTAACCTCCTGAGAGTTGCTGTCCTTCTGGTGGATCTTGTCACTCTTACCAGGCTTCACCATACCGGGCTTTTGGTTTTCCTTGCCTTGGGTGTTCTCATTTTTGTTAACCTCCTTAGAGTTGCTGTCCGTCTTGATCTTGTCATCCTTACCAGGCTTCACCATACCAGGCTTTTTGTTGTCCTTGCCTTGCGAGTTCTCATCATTGTTGACCTCTTGACCGTTGTTTTCATTCTTCATCTTCTGATTCTTGACCTTCTTAGGACGGCTCTTCTTATTGGTCTTTCCCAAAACATCCTGTTTCTTGTCTTGCTTTACAACAGTGGGCTCCTTTTTGTCTTGTTGCTGGTTCTGAATAGCTTTTGGTGCAGGTTCTTGGCCATCTTTTTTCGGGTCAACACTCTTGGGATCGTTTCCACCCTTAATGGGAGAATGTTCCTCATTATCAACCTTTGGTTTATCCTTAGGATCGTTGATAGACTGCGAAGGATTCGTAGGAGTTGCAGGTTTTACCTTTTCATTATTCTGAATCTGAGGTTTATCCTGATCAGGCTTGACGACAGACTGTGTAGTCTGTGTACCAACTTTTTCATCATCTTGGGCATTCACGTTCTGGATGCTCAGGGCGCTCAAGGCAAACATTGCCAGGGCTCCAAATAGAGTAGATCTTTTCATTTTGATTAAGTTTTAAGTGAATAATTAAGTTTGTTTCTTACGATTCGAAAAAATACAAAAACCGTGCCAGAAAATTACGGTAGGAATAAACAGCTGTCACCATAACTCAAAAAACGGAAGTTGTGGTCCAAGGCGAAGCGATAGCATTCCTGCCAACGTTCACCAATGAGTGCGGAAACCAGCAACAACAAAGTGCTCTTTGGCTGGTGAAAGTTCGTAATCAGCCCAGTGATGACACGCATATTATATAAAGGTGCAATCATAAGGGCTGTGGTGGCCTCCAGACGGGTTAGGCCATGAAGGTCGAGATAATCCAATACATACTGTAAGGCTTCCGCTGGCGAAAGCGGGTCATGGCTCTCGTAAGGGAACCACTGCTCCACATGCAACGGACGCAGACCGGAACCTTGCTCCTTGAGCATCACACCGAGCCAATAGAGGCTTTCCAAAGTGCGCGTACTAGTGGTTCCGACAGGGATAATCGGCTTCCCGAAATGGGAAACCAAGTTTTCGATCAACGACCTGCGCACGATGATGGTCTCAGAATGCATGGCATGTTGGCCTATGGTGTCGGTCGCGACAGGTTTGAACGTACCTGCACCAACGTGCAGCGTCACCTCATCGAAAATGAAGCCTTGTTCGCGCAGGGCAGCGATGAGCGGCTGAGTGAAATGCAGTCCCGCCGTGGGAGCAGCCACCGAGCCATCGTAACGGGCAAAGACGGTCTGATAACGATCGCGGTCAGCAGGCTCGGCATCACGGTGCAGATAAGGTGGCAAAGGAATTTCGCCGGCAGCCTCCAACACAGAGGCAAACGAAAGGCTCTCGGGAGTCCATGAGAACTCAATCTCGGCATACTGGTCGTTTTGCGCGATGCGTTGCGCCGTCAAGACCACAGGATTCCCCTCCAGTGTCAGCTCCATTGTGAGCGGGCCTTCCTTCCAACGTTTTGCGTTGCCTATAAGGCATTTCCAACGGACAGGAGAAACAGATGAGAAAGCCAACTGATAGTCTTTCTCCGGCTCAAGACAAAACACCTCGATGCGTGAGCCCGTTGCCTTATGGAATTGCAGGCGGGCACGGATGACCTTGGTCTCGTTGAAAACCAACAAGGCCTCCTTAGGCAAGAAGTCACCGATATGCTTGAACTGCGATTCAAATATCTCATTGTCTTTCAACACCAACAGCTTCGAATCATCACGTTCGGGCAAGGGATACTTGGCGATGCGATCCTCGGGCAGAGGATAGTCGTAGGCTTCGATGGAGATGTCTTTCACCGCGTTCATCGTCAGAATTTTTCTGCAAATATAGTCTTTTTTTACAGGAATGTCCTTCGGACAGGAAAAATTCAACAAAAACACATAGGGATTCCCGGGGAAATGGAGGTCAACTCACTTGTTTTTCATGCGGCGGCAGGTAACGCTTACGAACTGTAAATGTCACATGCCGCCTCAGTATACAAAACGAACAACTCTCCATTCCCTGGGGAATCTCAAAGCAGAAATTTCAAGGCAGCTTCAAACACCTTATTAATTATTACTATTTTTGCAGAGCGATTCGAAAGCGATGACAGCCTTGTTGAACATAGAATTCAGTCGTGCCTTTCTCCTGAAATTCCTGAAGTTCGGAGTGGTAGGCTTTTCGGGTGTTTTCGTCAACTTTGGCGTCACCTATGCCTGCAAGGAATGGCTCAAATGGAACAAATACTTGAGCAATATCTTGGGCTTCATTGTCGCAGCTACGACCAACTACCTGCTCAACCGTATCTGGACCTTCCAAAGCACCAACCCGCAAGTGGGGATAGAATACGTGAAATATTTCGGTATCGCATTGGTCGGCTTGGGCATCGACACGATGACGGTGTGGCTGCTCAACGGCAAACTGAAATGGAACTTCTACCTCAGCAAAGTGTTCGCCGTGGGCGCCTCCACACTTTGGAATTTCTTTGGGAACCTGTTGTTTACGTTTGCGTAGACATAATCGTTTTTCCACACCGAAAAAACTTAATGGACGGCCTCAACAGGCATAGATCCCATGCTCACCCTCAAGCCTACGCAGAGAAGAACATACCTTGCTGAGACCTGCAGTAGCAATCGAAAAAAACACTCTAAACGACTATCCTTTACCCCAACCCCTCATAGCGGGCACGAACCCGCTATCCCTGACACGAAACGACTACAAGAAAAACTGCCATTTAGAGTGTTGTCTCCCTATAGCGTGAGGGATGGCGGATGCCTCTCCGCCATGAGGGTAAAGGGTGCGGTGTAAGTCCGTTGAAGGGTGAGGTTAGGCTAACACACCTACTATGATGTCATTTCATCAAAATCCGGGAGATGATCTAATGGACTTAATCTTTGGCCTTCTACCTTGAAGCAATAGGTGGCGTTGCTATTGCTAAGCAGCAAGTATTTGGGCTTTAATGCAGAATGATAGCGCACTGCCTGCTCAAGCACGGCCTCGGTGAGCGACACCGATGGAGCCTTGCACTCCACAATCATCAGGGGACTACCCTCTGTGCCGAAAACGACAGCATCGGCCCGCTTGTCCAAACCGTTCACCTTCACCGAATACTCCACCGCCAGCAGGCCAGCAGGTACTTTGAGGCGTTCCACCAAGAGATACAGCACCCGTTGCCTGACCTCCTCCTCAGGGGTCAGCACGACCTGCCGACGACGCAGGGGGTCATAGACGTAGGTCTTCCCCTCCCGCTCTTCCGTCTTGAACCATTGCAGATGTGCGCCGTCCATAAAAAGGCTATTGCTCTACAAACTTCAAGCTGTAGGCGATGGATTCGAGTTGGAGCAGAAAATTGCGTTTCTTCTGGTTGGGCTCATAATAGAAGCCTTCAATGGTGACAAGCTGTCCAGTGCGGCTGTCGGCAAAGGTATAGGAAACGAATGGCCCGCCCATATAATTGTTGTAGACCTTCCACATGCCTCGCATCTCCTTGGCGTAGCCGGCAGGAAATTGGTTCGCCGTAGTCACCAAAGGCGGCACGAACTGGGTCTCAGTGCCCATATAGGAGCCTTCGGAGGGGCCGGGGATGTGCTGACCCAGGATCAGGTCACGCATCGAGAGCAAAGCCTTAGCCTCAAACTGCAAGGTGTCCTGGTAAGGTACCTGATAGATGACAATGTCGGCACTCGAGCGTTCCAGTTCCTTGCGAAGCCATACAAAGTCAGACTCATCCTTGGCGATGTAGAAGCCTTGAGGCACAACCAAAGTAAAGCCGAACCTCTTGGCGATGGTATTGGCGATGGAATCATCCTTTGTGGGGCGAAACACGGTCAAGATGCGCTCACGCTCCACCTTATCGAACCACTGCTGATAGATTTCCTTCTGCTTGTCGAAAAGCTCAACCCATGAAGCGATGTCGGGAGCACTGATTTTCACGCAACGCTGCGGAGCTGCCCAAAAGTCTTCCGTGGTTTTGGCAACGGCTTGCTGGAGGGTAGGGTCGATCTCAACCTCGATGATGCACTTGTGCTTTTTGAACATATCGGAGAAGCCTTCCGCATTGATATGCGCCAGGTTGTTACGCGACTCCGGTTGGGGCAGTCCGTACTGTTCTTGCAGGAAGAAATGACGGAGTGTGTCGCCTATGGTGCCATCCCACTGGTCGGGATTTTGCGTGACAACCAAAATTTCGCGCGTGCCGCCCACGGAACGGGCTTTTCTGTTACCACTGGATTCTTCACATGATGCCATCATGCCGACAATCAAAACAATGATGGCAATTTTCAGATAGTTTTTCATAGTATGTTGGGGTTTGGAGATGCAAGCCTAACACCTGCAATCTATGTTATTTCTTTATCTTCAACTTCTGACCCACCTTGACGGTGTTGCCCTTCAGGTTGTTCCACTTCTTGAGGTCGTTGACGGTGCAACCATATTTCCTTGCGATGGAGCTGAGCGTCTCTCCTTTCTTCACTGTGTGGGTCTTAGTCGACTGCGTTTTTGTTGCCTTGTTATTGTTTTTGGAACTGCTCTTCGTGGTTTTGTTCACTTGAGCCATAGGTGAGCCAGAACGATAGATGGTAAGGCGTTGCCCAACGTGAAGGGTTTCGCGTTTCAAGTGGTTCCACTGCTTGATCTTCGATACTGTGACGTGGTATTTCCTCGCAACGCTGCCGAGGCTCTCACCTTTCTTCACCACGTGGACGAAACTGTCGCTCACCTCCTCCACTTTCTCCTCGATGATCTCACGGGCTTTCTCAGACTTGCTCACATAGGAATAGATGCTGTCCTCAAGCTGGACAAAACGCAAAGTATACTTGGTGGGCATACGCAGCGTTCGAGGTTGTTCTTTCGAACCCGGAATAACGCGCTTGGTGTATTGTGGGTTGAAATATTCCAAGTCGATCATGGGCACACCGATGCACTCATTGATTTGGTCGAAAGCCACACGATTGCGCACTAACACGGTGTCAGTGCCATGCATCAAAAGGCCAGGGTTCATGGGATAGAGGTTGTGTTCGGGAGCATAATTCATCACGTAGGTCACAGCGATGAAAGCCGGAACGTAGCCACGTGTCTCGGCAGGCAGGTAAGGCCAGATGGCCCAGTAGTTCTTCACACCTCCCGCCCTGATGATAGCCTTGTTGACCGTACCTGGACCCGAGTTGTAGGCGGCAAGCACAAGGAACCAATCATCATAACGCGAATAGAGACTTTGCAGGTATCGACAGGCGGCATCGGTTTCCTTCTCAGGGTCATAACGGTCATCGACCAGAGTGCTCACCTTCAAGCCGTATTCTCCCCCAGTGCCACGCATGAACTGCCACAAGCCCTTGGCACCTGCCTTCGAGCCCGCAATAGGGTTCAGAGCCGACTCCACCATGGCCAAATACTTCAACTCCAATGGGAGGTTGTACTTGGCAAGGTACTCCTCAAACATCGGAAAATAGACATAGGATAGGCCCAACATACGGCTCGACTGCTGACGGCGACGATTGGCGTACAACTCGATAAACGACTTGACATGGTTGTTGAATGTCAAAGGGATGGTGGTCTCATTAGCCAAAGTTTGTATGCGTTGCATGTAGACACTGTCATCGTAGGCTGGTACATCATCTTCCTTGAAACCATACTTGTTCCACGCTTTCTTGTCGATATCGAGATACACATCCTTCGTCATGCCGATGGAGCTCACCATATCAAGCATCTCCATCACCGTCGACTCTTCCACTACCGCCTTACCAGAGTTCAAATCGTGGATTCTCTGGTCGTCAAGTTCAAGGCTGTCAGCATCAGATGCCAAGGGTTCATAGACTTGTGCAAACAGGTGGGCAAAAGGAAAAAACAACAAAAGTGCTATAAGGTGCAAACGTTTCATCAGTGTGATATTTACGGATTAGTGAGGGTCTTTTTTAAAAGAACGCAAAATTATCAAAAATTGTCTACAAGGAAAGAAAAAATACTAATTTTGTCGGTATAAAACCAATAAGCCTTTATGGAAAACGAGAGAAAAACCGATAAATTAGCGGGTTACATCATTAAATTGGGTGGATTGGCCATGGTTCTGGCCTTATGCTTGTACTTCAAAAACGTGCTCATCTACATCATTGTGGCCTTTGTGGTCTCTATGATTGGGCGACCGCTCATGCAACTGATGCGAAAAATAAAAATCAAGGGGAAGAGTGCGCCCAACTGGCTCTTGGCTGTGCTCACCATCTTGCTCATCTTCTTTTTCATAGCGATAATTGTCACGCAGATGATACCATTGGTCTCTAACATCGTAAGGGATGCTTCGACCATCGAAGCGAGCAGTTATTTCGATTCTAACCCCATCGAAAAGCTGAACGAATGGCTCATTGGGATGTTCCCCAACCTAGGCGATGACTTCGACCTTTCTGCTCTTATCTTGGGAAAAATCAGGGAATTGGTTGATTTCGGGAAGGTAAGTGGCCTTGTCGGTTCAGTGGCGTCTTTAGTGACAAGTGCCTTCGTCGCCTTGTTTGCCATCGTGTTCATCTCGTTCTTTTTCCTCAAAGATGAAGGACTGTTTGAGCGAATCGTTTGCGCCTTAGTCCCCGACAAACACGAATTGACCTTATCTAAGACCTTGAGTGAGATTAAGCAGTTGCTCTCGCGTTATTTTGGGGGATTAGTCATCGAGATGCTAGGGGTCGCCTTGGTCGACTTCCTTGGTTTGTGGTTCATTGCCCGTATCGATTTCAGCTATGCCATCGGCATCGCCTTTATCGCAGGCATACTTAATGTGATTCCTTATGTCGGTCCCATCTTTGGAGCTGGCATCGGTGTGGTGTTCGGCATCGTCTTGAAACTCGGCACAGGTGCTGGTCTAGCTGTCAACATTTGGCTTTTCGCCCTCATCATTTTGGCCATTATGCTCAGCGCGCAACTCATCGACAACCTCATCTACCAACCGCTCATTTACTCGACAAGCATCAAGGCACACCCCTTGGAAATCTTCATCGTGCTCCTCATGGCGGGCCATATCGGCGGCACCGTTGGCATGTTGGTGGCCATACCTGCTTACACGGTGGTACGTGTTGTCGCCATCCGGTTCTTTTATCGCTACAAGATTATCCAGCGACTTGTGCCGAATTTGAGCGATGAGGATAAGATTATCGAAAATATTGATTGATTCTTTTCTGGAACGCCAGACGCTCGTTACCATCCAAAAGATAAATGACGCCGCAATATTGGTAGCCATGCTTCTCCAAACCTTTACGCATGATGATATTGGCTTCATGGGTATCGATGCGGATGTTGGAAACTTGGTTTTCGCAATAGTCTAATAGCGCATCCAAAACACCGTGCGAACCAGGCGTACTGGCAATGCGGTGGATGACATGATAAGGTTCGTTGTCGAGCCACTGTCCATCATAGATGACATTGTAGGTCACTTCGGGGCTAGGCAGCAAGGCGAAAGTACCGACAATCGTTCCAGTCTCATCAAGCATGACATGGCTGCCACCCAATTCAATGTCTTTCTTGAACATGTCATCGCGTGGATAGCCGTCGGGCCATTGGAAGGTGTTGCCGTAGCTGCGCATGATTTCGCGGGCTTGGTCACGCAAATTAAGGATAGTCGGCAGGTCGGCCAAGGTGGATTTTCGGATGGTATAACTCATTTTTGCCCAAGTTCAAAGATGGTCAAATCGGCGACGGTCATGTCCACCACTTGAATCAAGTCTTGTGGATTGAGCTTGAACTGGAGGCCACGCGCACCTGCACTGACATAAATGTAATCAAACAACTCGCAGGTCTCATGGATAAAGGTAGGAAACTGCTTTTTCATCCCCACGGGCGAGCAACCACCACGGATGTAGCCCGTCAGGGGCAGCAGTTCCTTCATGGGGATGAGGTCGCAACTCTTGTTGCCCGTGACCTTGGCGGTTTTTTTGAGGTCGAGTTCATCGTTGCCTGGGATGACGCAAACGAAATAGCCAATCTTGTCGCCTTTCAGCACCAAGGTCTTGAACACCTGGTCGATGTCCTCACCCAGCTGGTTGGCGATGTGCTGCGCCCCGAGGTCGTTTTCGTCCACCTCGTAGGGAATCAGCTCATACGCAATCTTCTTCTGGTCAAGGATGCGGCAGGCGTTGGTTTTGTTTATTTTTTCTTTGGGCATTAACTCAATTATATTTCTTGAACAGGTTATTATAATACAGATTGAGCGGGTCGAACATTAAATCCCAATTCTCGCCCCAAACGAGATTACCATACTCCAATTTATAATCGAGGAAGCGAACTGGGTCATGATATTGGTCATACTGCGGATGTGGC
>JAFRRE010000143.1 GCA_017428285.1 Bacteroidales bacterium
CTCTTCTATTTCCTGAACCTCATCAATGAGGATATAGATGTGTTTCCCTGGCTCCTTATGTTCCTCCACATAGTTGACCAAGTCTTTGTAGTTCTGAATGAAGTCGAAGGAAGTCTTTTCTTTGTCGATGTAGATGACGCATGCGTCTTCAAGTTGCTTTTTCCTTTGGACGAGTTCTTTCATGACATAACTCTTGCCGACACGACGTTGGCCTGTCAGGACAATGAGAATGCCTTTCCCGAGAAATTTTTCTACTTTTGAGTAGTAATTGGGCCTTGAAACCAGTTCCATATCATAACGCTTTTTCTGCGCAAAAATAGTAAAATTTTGTTGATTACAATGAACAAAATGAAAAATTTTCAAATTTTGTTCATTATGATGAACGATTTTATCAAAATACAAGTTGGAAAAGCCTCAACAATTTATTCTTCATCCTTCGCATTAGGCACCGCAAAAATAACCGTCAGCACGCCGACGGCACCAGCGAAGGGTACGATGATACGCGCCACCGAGCCTTTTGGGATAAACACGAAGGTGGATAGCAGTACCATCGCCACCATGATGCCACAAGCACCGGCTTTTTGCGCAACGGTCATCCCGCCGCGACGGCGATAACTGCGGATGTAGGTTCCTAACCATGACTGCAAAAGCCATTCTTGCAAGCGTGGCGAGGAGCGGTAAAAGAGCCACGAGGCCAGCAGCAGGAAAGGCGTGGTGGGCAATCCCGGCACCACCACACCTAAGGCTCCAAGGCCTACGCAAAGCAAGCCTAAAATGATGTAAACTAGGCGTTTCACGGAAACTTACCTGACCACACGCGTAAACACAGGATTTTCGCCGTCTGCGACGGTCACATACACCTTCAGTTCTCCCGTTGGCATCCCTGGATTGTCCTCACGTGGAAGATCCTCGGCTGTGAACAGGTATTCAGTGCCTCCAGGAATAGTACGCGAAGCCACGGCTTTGGCCTGAGCATGAAGCATCTGATAGCCATCAACAGCAGCGTTGAAGATAGCTGCTTCCTCTTCATTTACTGGATGTTGTTCCGAAAAATCCTCCAGCTTAACGAACTCTCCTTCAAGGAAGCCGCTTGCCTTCAGGAATTGGTCGATTTCTTTGGGTGCGGCTTCGAGTCGGGCTGCACGCACACCATAGCCGGGAAGGATTTCCGCTTTAGGTTGTGCCTCGGCCAAATCTTTCATGCTGGACTCCAGTCCGCCGCTGCCGAAGGTGCAGAACGGGACAACTTTCTTGCCGCTCAAGTCCACTTGACTCAAGAAGGTAATCACGGGCGGCGCGTATGTACCGAACCACACGGGATAACCGAGGAACACCACGTCGTATTTGGCGATGTCGGCTGCCAACGGCTGAATCTCTGGAGCAATGCCTTGTTCGCGATCTTGCTTGCAACGTTCGATGGTGGCTTGGAAATCCTCATCGTAGGGTTTCGTGGGGACAATCTCCTCAATGTCGGCACCGAGCCGTGTGGCGATTTCGGTCGCTACAGCTTTCGTGTTCGACGTTTGGGAATAGTAGAGCACCAGCACCTTAGGGGTTTCTGTCTTGGGTGCTTCTTCCTTTTGGCTTTCCTTTTTCGGACCGCAGGAAACGGCGGCCATCGCTACGATGGCGAGAACGAGTAATCTTTTCATTTTGAATCAAATTTTATTCATTGACTTTCAAAAATTCCTGTATGGCTCCCTCCATCATGTCGGGCGTCACCATAGGCTCGAAACGGAGGATGGTCTTGCCGTCTTTGGAGACCAGGAACTTGCCGAAGTTCCAGCGGATGGCGTCGCCTTGGTCGAAGCCTGTGCCGGTCTTTTGGTGAATCTGGTCGAGTTGCGCGGCAAACTCCTCGGTGCCCTCTGGATAGCCCTTGAAAGGCGCTTGTTTCTTGAGGTAGGTGTAAAGTGGGCTCTCCGCCTCACCATTGACATCAATCTTGTCGAACAGCGGGAAGGTGACGTTGTAGTTCAGCGAGCAGAAACTTTGGATCTCCTCGTTGGTGCCAGGCTCTTGTCCCAAGAATTGGTTGCATGGGAAACCAAGAATCTCCAGACCTTGGTCCTTGTACTTTTGATAAAGTGCCTCAAGGCCTTCGTACTGCGGAGTCAGTCCGCATTTGCTGGCCACATTGACGATGAGCAGCACCTTGCCTTTGTAGTTGGCCAAGGATACATCGCTTCCGTCTATGTCTTTGACCGTGATGTCATAAATGCCACTGGTCTGCTCGACCACGGGCTCAGGTTCTGCCGCAACTTGTGCGGTCTTGTTGTTCTGGTTGTTGCAGCCCGTAGCCATCATTAGTGCCACTGCTGCGAGAAAGAATAGTTTTTTCATATTGAATTAGGATTATGTTATTATGGTTATTTCAGCACTTTTAAAACCTGCTTCCGAGAAGCCATTCCATCCGTCAGTTTTGTGATGTGGTCGATTAAAAACTCCAGCGACTCCTCGAGGGTACGGTCGGTGTGGAGCGTGGTGAAGTCTTCGAACAGCGACTCGGGCGTACAGAAATATGACACCTGCCAGCCGTTGTAAACCTGTTCGGGACCTCGATACACTCGCTCGATGGCTCCCGTGACGACGCGACACTGCTGCATCAGCTTGCATATAGCAGCATCGGCTTGTCCTTTCTTCACGCCAAGCAAGGCGCGGACCTCCTTGATGGTAATGCTGCCTTGCTTTTCGATGTATTCCATGACGCGCTCGCCGTTCTTGTCGGGCGTTGTCGTGGCGCGGCGGACATTCATCAGTTCGCGGTAGAATGGGACCGTCGCGAAGGCGGCTTTTCCTCCGCAGAGAAACTTCCCGTAGGCGATGCCGCCGTTTTGGAGGCAGTCGATCTTCCAGTCCCACGGCCCGAGTGAGTCCTCTTCGCCGTCAAACCAAAAACCAGGCTGTGTGAGTTCCTTGATGGAATAGCCAGGGATGGCACTGGTGAAAAACGGGACGATGCCCAACTCGCAAATGGCTCGCTCCATTGTTTCTGGACTGGATATTTGGTAGTTTAAGACCATGAGCAGAATTGTTTAGATGTGTTTTTTGGCTGTCAGCAGTCAGCAATCAGCTTTCAGCCTCGTTGCTACCAAGCTGATAGCTGACGGCTGATAGCTGATAGCTGATAGCTGTTCACGCCTTATTGAACTTCTCCTTGCCCTGCTTGCAGCGCGGGCATTTCCAGTCGTCGGGAAGGTCTTCGAAAGCCACGCCATCGTGCTCAGCGGGGTCATAGACATAACCGCAAATGGAGCAGATGTACTTACCAGAGGCCTCTTTCTTTGTAAAGTTCACTTCGGCCAGGGTGGTCGGATAGGGGTGGTCGAGGTCCATCACGCGCTTGGCTTCCAAGTTCTCATAGCCTTGTGGCGAGTGAGTGGAGAGATAGACCGTGGGATTGTTACGCACAAACTCGCGCACGCGGTACAAGGTCTCGCGGGCGGCTGACAGGTCGTCGTACACCACAGAAAGCTTGCTCTCATACAAAGCCTCATCCACGTAGGTGATGTCGGCTTGGAACATATAGTACAGGCCTTCGTTCTCGGCAACCACGAGGCTGTTGCCGTTGGTGTGCCCTTTGGCCTTGATGAACCACACGCCGTCACAGATTTTCTGGCTGTCAGGGAAGTTGTGATATGCCCCGTCGGTGAAGGTCACTGGCACCAGGTTGGGTAAGCCCTGCAACTCGGCTGCCTGCATTTCGTCGGCATTCACATAGATCTTCGCATTCGGGAACGAACGGAGTTCGCCACTGTGGTCTGCATGCTTGTGTGTGAGCAGGATTTTGGTCACTTGTTCAGGCTTGTAACCCAAAGCGGCCAAGGCATCCATATAGTTGCAGATGTCCTTGCCGGTGAAAGCAAGCGAGTTCTCGTCTGGGTTTTCCTCCGGTGTGCCAGCAGGAAGCCCCGTATCCACCAAAATCACCTCCGAGCCCGTGTCAATCACATAGTTCTGCAAGCTGCCGCGATAGCGGATGTTCTTGTCAAATTTGTCGGTCCCTTCTTCGCCGCCAAAGGCAAAGGGCTGGGTATAGAACCCGTCTTTTCTGAATTTTACTGCTTTGATGTACATGTTCGATTAAGTTTAGTTTCATTTTAGGTGACAAAGATACAAAAAACCGCAATTCGGGCTATGTCTCAATTGCAGATTTTTGCGATGAAAAACAATTCAACTTTTTCAATTTTATCGGAAATTTCCCCGGGGAACTTCTAAAAATCAAGCAAAAGGAAACTCCTACGGAGTACAACTTGTTGAATTATTGTATTTTGTTATTAAAAGAAAGCTCCTACGGAGCAATTTTTAGAAGCTACCCCCGATTAATTTGGAAATAAAATTACTATTGAAAATTATTACGTATTTTTGCTAAAATTTTCAATAGAGAAGAGTTATTCTCTTTACATTGGAATTGAGGATTTTCTGCTAAATGCTGAAAGTATGGATTTGTAAAAGCCTTTGTGCCGTCACCGAAATGACCATCGCGCCAGTGGTGATTTTGGGGATGGTGAGGTGAAATCAGGTTTTTGTTTTGCAGTTATCTTTTGCAAACTTTGCAAAAGAGGTTTATAAATTTATTCCATGTTTTTCCTATCTTTGCACACATCAAAACACATCGATGAGCGACATTGCAGCAGAATTGGCCAACCTTCATACACTGAAAGGTGCTGACTACTCCCGACAGGTGGAACGGATTGCTCTTATGGGCAATTTCCATCCTGTTGAAGGAGAAACTGGTATCTTTTCTACGGGTAGTGAAAGCGAAGACGATTACAGCAATCTGCTCAACGCTGCCCGTAAGGCCGTCACGCATGGGTACAAAGTGTATATTCTTCCCAATCCAAGTAAGACGCAATCCCCCGATTTTATTTTTGAGCGCAAAGGCGTTTATAGAATCTACGAATTAAAGACCATACAAGGAAGTTCATCTGCCTCAAATCGGTTATCGGATTCAACGAGCCAGTCAAACCATGTCCTCTTGAACATGACCACCCGATATAACGGCGGTTTGTTAGCGGTTCAGATCAAGAATTATTTCGAGCAAAATGCTCATGCGTTGGAAGTGCTTATTTTTAAGGGAAAAGTCTCGCTATCCATTAAGCGGAACTTTGCTTTCCGAAAAGACTTTGTAAGAAAATTCCGAAAGGAATACGGGAAATAAAAAATGGAGGCTGTTGTCAGTCTCCATCTTTTAAGTTTGGAGCAGGGGCGGTGTAGTCTTACTCCCACGCGGAAAATACCGGATTAGTCATTTCTGACACTGCAAAAATACAACAAATTTCGTTCCTCGCAACACTTTTTCATACTTTTTCCCATTTTTTTCCGAACAAAAACAGTCATCCCGAGCCTTTCAATGCCAATTGTCTATAAGGTTTTGAACTTTTTTGTTCAACATTTTCCAAAGTTTGTCTATCTTTGCCCTCATCAACCCAAAAAGAACATACCAACACAGAAGATAACTGATTAAATAACATATTGATATAAAGCGTTTTTGCTTTTCAAGCGGATGGAAATCTGGACAATTCCCATATGCTGCACAAGAAAGCGGAAATGCTCACGGTGTATCCGTGGGCTTTCTTGTTTGCAGCATAGGCAGTCCAGAGCCTCCATCCAGACAGAAGTTCACGGATTCTTTTTGTGACCCATTAGAAGGGCGAAGCGCTCTAAACGCCAAGCCATAATGAGTACCAAATTCTTCAATAATACCGAGACGAGGCTGATGGACAAGTTCCACGGCATCGCTTCCGCAATGGCCAACTTC
>JAFRRE010000144.1 GCA_017428285.1 Bacteroidales bacterium
AAGACCTGGAAGTTGGCAGCACCCCAGCTCACACTCGACTGAGAAGCATAGAACTTCATGGCTGTGATGTCACCATTGGCCATAGCGGTAAGCTCGGCCGCAGGCATCACAAACTCAGCCTTGAGGTAAGCATCGGCATAATAGCCGTAAACCGGCACGTAACCGTTGGTAGCTGTACCATCGTGTACGGTCAGTTCATTTGCTCTCACAAAGCCAGTAACGGCAAGCAAGAGCATCATCATCAAAGAAAATACTTTCTTTTTCATAATGAATAATTTTGGTTAATAAATAAGTGAATTGAATTGTTTCTGTGTGTGTAAATGAGAAACGCACCAGTGCCAAAAGGCATGGTGACAGCATTTTTGCTAGGCATTGTGGTAAAAAAAGAATGCATAGTAAACGCGTTTAACATTTTGTCGACACCTATAAGACGCGCGAGAGGCGATTTACCCTTAGTCAAAAACGGCTTTTTTTTATAAATGTGCAAAAAAAATGGGAAAGGCGATTGCCTTTCCCATTTTTGCATCTTTAGTAGGTCAAATCCACTTCACCAACGGGAAGTCTTGCCTATGCGGCAACATAGCGTTGGTGGGGTACACTCGGAAGGTAAAATTATATACTCCAGCACGCGTAATCGGCACCTTAATATAATATTTCACCCATTTGTCACCCGAGTCAACGAGCTTCATTTTGTAGACAGATGTGATTTCATCCACCATCTCGTTGTTCTTCTTGCCAAAGAGCAACTCTATGGCAAGGTCACCAGGCTCAAGGTCAGGCGTTAGCAATGTGATTTCGGCAACGAACTGTTCACCGAAGGTCAACGGACGCACGTTGGTGTCAGGCAAAATCAGCGACTTCACCTCCACCTTGTCCCAGTTGTTGCGCACACGCGTCTTCCATGCATTGATCTCAAAGGCCTTCTGGTAACGGTTGGCTCGCATCCAGTTGGTCCGCTCAATCAGCTTGTTGTAGTACTGCTCAAAGTAGTCATCCATCATACGTTTCATCGTGAAGCGCGGCGAAATCTCGTTGAGGCACTTCTTCATAGCAGCCACCCAACCTGTGGGGACTTCATGCACATTACGAGCATAGTAAAGCGGAACGATTTCATTTTCAAGCGTGTTATAGATGGTCTCAGCATCCATCTCATCCTGATAACGCTGATCCTGATAGGTGCGTTTCTCCTGAATAGCCCAACCAGCATCGGGGCGATAGCCCTCAGCCCACCAGCCGTCCAAAACGGAGAAGTTGAGTACACCGTTCATCACAGCCTTCTCTCCACTCGTGCCAGAGGCTTCGAGCGGACGTGTCGGGGTATTAAGCCACACATCTACGCCACTGGTCAGGCGGCCACCAAGCTCCATATCGTAATTGCTGATAAACAATATCTTACCAATAAACTCAGGCCTACGCGAGATGTCTATAATCATCTTGATCAGGTCTTGGCCCGCCTTGTCGTTCGGATGCGCCTTACCGGCAAAGAGGAAGATGACAGGACGCTTCGGATCGTTGACCAACTGCGACAGACGCTCCAAATTGCCGAACAGCAAATGGGCACGCTTGTAGGTGGCAAAACGACGGGCAAAACCAACAACCAATGCATTCTCGTTCAAGCTGTTGACCGTCTGCATGATGAGTTTAGGACTCTCCTGACGCTGGCGCATGTCTTCCTTAATCTTCTCTCCCAGATATGCGATCAATTCGTGTTTCAATTGTTTGCGGATGTTCCAGATCTTCTCATCCGGCACTTCGTTGATCCGCTCCCACATCTTCACGTCCGATTGGGTGTCGATGTAATCAGGACCGAAGGTGTCTTTATAGAGGCTCTGCCAAAGTCGGTTGCTCCAAGTGGGCAGATGCACGCCGTTGGTGACATAGCCGATGTGGTTCTCCTCAGCGAAATAACCCGGCCACAGCGACTGGAACATCTCGCGCGACACACGGCCGTGAATCTTACTCACGCCGTTCACCTCTTGACTGAGGTTGGTGGCCAACACGCTCATCGAGAACTTCTCATTCGGGTTGTTGGGATTGAATCGACCCAGACCCATGAAGCGTTCCCAACTGATGTTCATGCGGTTGGCATAGTGAGGCATATAAGTACGGATGAGGTGTTCCTCGAAGGCATCGTGACCCGCAGGCACGGGCGTGTGCGTAGTAAATAAGGTGGAGGCCCTCACCAACTCAAGTGCGACGTCGAAGTCGAGGTTGTGCTTGTTGATGTAGACACGCAGACGCTCCAGTCCACTGAAGGCGGCATGGCCCTCGTTACAGTGGTAGATGGTAGGCTTCATGCCCATGGCTTCCAAGAGACGGATGCCGCCCACGCCGAGGAACATCTCCTGCTTGATGCGCATCTCGCTATCGCCGCCATAGAGTCGGCTCGTAATGCCACGGTCCTCGGGCGAGTTCTCCTCGATGTCGGTGTCCAAAAGGTAGAGTCCTATCCTACCCACGTTGACACGCCATGCCTTGGCATAGACCGAGCGGCCTGGGAAGGCTATGCTCACCTTCACCCATTCACCTTGTTCGTTAAGCACCGGTATCAGTGGCAGCTGAGAGAATTTCTGCGGGATGTACTCGGCGCGCTGTTCGCCAGAGACAGTAATCTCCTGGGCAAAATAGCCGAAACGATACAGCAAACCGATGCCCACCATATTGGCGTTAGAGTCGGAAGCCTGCTTCATGTAGTCGCCTGCCAGGATACCGAGACCACCGGAATAGATCTTCAGGCTCTTCATCAGGCCGTATTCCATACTGAAATAGGCGATGAGGTCCTTCTGCTGCGTCGGCTGCGACATGTATTGCTTGAACTGGTCGTACACTTTGTTGAGGCGTTCCACAAAGTCACTGTTGTTCTCCAAGTCCTTGATCTGCTCCACCGACAGACCTTCCATCATGGCGACGGGGTTTTGCTCTGTGGCTTTCCAAGCCACCGGGTCGATGCTCTCAAACAGTTCGATGGCATCCACGTTCCAGCACCACCAAATGTTACGCGAGAGCTCTTCGAGCTTCTTCATCTCGGGCGAATAGACGGGTTTCACCAGCACCTTCTTCCAACTCGGCGTGTCGTTCTTCTGGTAGACCACCTCATGCATCATATCAGCGTATGGCACAGGCTCCAACATGTAATGGCGGCCACCTGCTTTCTCCAAAGCCACATCCCAAGCCTTCTGATAGTTGACAATCAAGTCTTTCCAAAGCAGTTTATCAGCCACTTGCAAGGCGGCCTCCGAGATTTCGGCCATGCCCTTATCGGTCAAATTTAAGAAACGGCGCAAAGCGGACACGATTTCATCTATCACCTTATTATTATCACCTTGCTGACGCGGCACAACGGTCACAGCATCATTGTCCTTGCATTCCTGCTGCACGAACTTCCCGAAACCAGAGACATCGGAGGTCAAGGTCGGAATGCCAAGTGCCACGCTCTCAAGCGGCGTATACCCCCAAGGCTCGTAATAGGACGGGAACACTGAAAAATCGAACGCTGTGAGGAAGTCCGAATAGGTCATATTGAAGATGCCATCGCTACCGTTGAGGTATGCCGGCACAAACATCACCTTTACCTTGTCGTTGGCATCATTTTGCAAGCCTGAATTGCGCAAGGTGTTCAAAATTGCATCATTCTCATAGTCAAAAACATGGTGCGTAGCAGGAAAATCGGTGTGCCCCATAATGGCATTGGTGCCATCGAGGCGATGCTGCAAGTCCTTCGAAGGACCAGCAATGTTACTCGGCACTGCAATCACGGCCACCACTGTACGCGGCAAGTTCTTGTCCTCGTTCAAACGGCGCAAGGCCTCAATGAAGAGGTCGATGCCTTTGTTCTTGAACTCATATCGCCCACTGTTGAGCACCATAAGGCAATTGGGGTCAAGGGTTTCGCCGCACAAGGTTCCAGCGATTTTCAAAATTTGTTCTCGTGTCGCCTTACGTTTCTTGGCAAATTCAGTATTGTCTTTCCTGAAAGTATGATCGATGCCGTTCTTTGTCACCACATCGGGTTTGCGGTAGAGGAACTGTTCGCACTCCTGTGCCGTGATGTCGCTCACCGTCGTGAAAGCATCTGCATTTTTGGCCGCCTTCTGCTCCATCGACTGCTGCGAGACCACATTGAACTGCATGGCCATCACTGAAGGCAGATAAGTTTTCAGATTGTCATACAGCGGCAATCCGTTGCCCGAGATGGCACGGCCGAGATAAGTGGCATGCGTAGTAAACACGGTGGCAATCTGCGGACAATGCTCCTTCAGATACAACACACCCGAGCCTGTCATCCACTCGTGGAACTGGGCCACAATATTGCTGGTTTGTTGCAAATAGAAGTTGCAGAAACTCTCAATCACCTGACCAGCAGCATAGCCGAACAAAACGGGCTCTATATAGTCCCACTGACCGCGGATACTATCCAATTCATACTGTTCCCATAGGTGTCCAAGTATTTCATTCTTAGACTGATAAAGTGGTGTATAGTCCACCAAAATAGCGATGGGGCTGCTTTCGATTTTCCATCGTCCAATACGGCATTTCAAGCCTTGGACCAATGCCCTTTCGCGCCACTCAGGAAAGAGGTCGTTGTCTTCAACAAAATAAAGTGTCTCATGTGATTCCTTAACCACATCAGGACCAACGGTAATATAATGGTCATCAAGTAGTTGACGCATCACATTCGACTTCGTGGAAAGCACTGTGTAGATGCCACCCACCATATTACACACTTCCCAACTGGTTTCAAAAAGGTATTCGGGGTTTTTCATTTTATTTAGTTTTCTTTTTTTGAGAATTCATATTCGAACTATGGCCTATGGCTTATGACAATGGCTGTTTTAAGCAAAAGGTAAAGTGTCATCTTTTCCATGAAACAGCCATAGTCATTGGCCATGAGCCATAGTCATTTTAGGCTTTAACTTTCCGTTTCGACAGTTTCATCACCCTATCGGTGAAGTCGGTCAAGACGTTCATATAATTGACATACGCATCGTAAGGCGAGGCATAGTGGTTGAAGTACTTGTGTACTACGCCGTCCGACAGCCACTTCGTGCACATGTAATAGAAGTGGTCGGAGGTTTGGAGCATGGTCCAGTCTTGCTGCAGTTCCTCGTCCTTGATGCGATGCACCTTGGCCGTGAGGTCGTAAAGGGCACGGTAGGCGTCGTCCTGCAGGGGGTTGCCGAGCCAAGCCGTGAGGTCGCGCTCCTCGTCGCTCCACGACAACACATTGGGCACATTGACGGCACTCACAGGCTGCAAAGCCTTGGCCAACTCCTGAGGAGTGGCGAACTTGAACTTGCTGCCTTTCAAGATGGCCCCAGGCAAAGCATCCATGAAGTTGAAAATGCCCGTCTCGGCTGATTGATGCTCGCCAAAGGTCTCATAGTCCATAAAGATGTTGACAACCTCTTCTTCTTCCGGCAAGGCATTCAGCCAGTTGACGAAGTCCTCGGCGCGGAAACCGTCCTGCACGAAGCGGAAGGCAATCTCGTCGCTGAACTTGAAGTTGCGCAGCAGCACTTTCAGCTTCGGGTTGATCGCGTTGGCGTACATGTAGTTGGGACTCTTCCAACCCAAAATGTGCTTGGCACCTTCGGTAAGCATGAGGTTGTAGCCCATATCGGCCACCGCTGCACCGATTTCATCGCTATAAATCAACTCGGTGTTGCGGAAGGTCTTCGGCGTGACGCCAAACACTTCCTTCATCTTGTGCTTGTGAGCCGTCACCTGACGCTTGAACTCATCGGGGTTCGACAGCGAAGCCAAAGAATGGGCATAGGTCTCGGAAAGCACCTCTACCCTACCCGTGGCAACTAATTTCTGGAAACTTTCTAGCACCTCAGGCGCAAATTGCTCCATTTGCTCGATGACCACACCCGAGAACGAAAAAGCGAATTTGACCTTGTCGCCAAACTTCTCGATTTGGCGCATCAAGAGCTCATTCATGGGCAGGTAGCACTTCTCGGCCACGCGCCGCATGATCATGCGGTTGCTGTAGTCGTCATAGTAATAGTGTTTCTTACCGATTTCGAAGAAACGATACGTGCGAAGCCTGTAGGGCTGATGCACTTGGAAATAGAAACAGATTGATTTGCTCATATTGTATGTTTTTTATTATTCGCTAATTAAACCACCGATTCATACACCGCCTTAATCTTTTTCGCAGCGGCTTCCCACTTGAGGCTGTCCACCTCATCTTTGCCTTCATCCTTGAAGCAGTCGGCCAAAGGCTTGTAATGGCAGAGGCCATAGATGGCGTCGGCCAGACCGTTGATGTCCCAGAAGTCGACCTTCAAGGCGTGCTTGACAACCTCGGAGACACCCGACTGCTTGCTGATGACCACCGGCACATTCAAGCGCATGGCCTCCAACGGCACGATGCCGAACGGTTCGGAGATGGACGGCATGACAAACACATCGGTCATGGCGAACATCTGGTCGACGGCCTCGCCCTTCAGGAAGCCCGTGAAGTGGAAGTGGCTGCCCATGCCAAGTTGGGCCACACGGCGGATCATCTTCTCCAACATGTCGCCCGTGCCCGCCATCACGAAATGGATGCTCGGGTCGACTTGGTGGATCTTATATGCTGCTTCAATGAAGTACTCTGGCCCTTTTTGGTAGGTGATTCTTCCAAGGAAGGTCACCACTTTGGCGTCCAATCCGCTGCGTTCGTATTCCGATTTGGGCTTGTCGTTAGGTTCCACGGCATTATGCACTGTCACGACCTTGGCGGGGTCGATGCCGTATTTGTTGATGACAATATTGCGCGTCAGATTACTCACCGTGATGACACGGTCAGCGGCTTCCATACCTCTGCGCTCGATGGCGTACACATCCGTGTTGATGTTCTCACCTGAGCGGTCAAACTCGGTGGCGTGCATGTGCACCACCAGCGGCTTGCCTGTGGTCTCTTTTGCCGCGATGCCGGCTGAATAGGTCAGCCAGTCGTGGGCGTGGATGACATCGAAGTCATATTTCGTGGCTAGTGATGAGCCAATCAAGGCATAGCGCGCCACCTCCTCCATCAGGTTCATGCCATATTTGCCCGAGAACTGATAGTTGCGTGCAAACACCGAGCCGCTACGGTTGAAGTGCTCCACCACATGACGGTCGTTTTCCAACACATTGGCAAATTGCTCTGGGCCGACATACGGGATGATGTTGGAGCCTATCTCCATGTATTGCACACGTTCCCAATAGCTGCGGTCTTTCTCATGGTCGATGTCGATGGTCACATCGCTGGCATTGAGCAGACGCACATTGGTCTCATCCTCGTCGCCGTAGGCACGTGGCACCACGAAGAGCACATCCACATCATTTTTGGCCAGGCCTTTGGTCATGCCGAAGCAGGCCGTTCCAAGGCCTCCGGTAATATGGGGCGGAAACTCCCACCCAAACATCAGGACTCTCATTTTGAGCCTCCTTTCTTATTTAGTTCTTCAATCAGGTAATGCAAGTAAAGCAAGGCACCCACGCTTGTCGACTGCGAAATACAGCCACGTGCCTCAAAGGGCGGGTTGCCGTCATAAATCTCAGACACCGTACCAATACCGTTCTCCTTAATGGCTTCTTCAAAACCATTATACAAATCTTCAAGATAGGGCAGTGATGTCTTTCCAAACAGTTTCACCGACAAGTCGGCATAGAACATAATCAGCCAAGGGAATGTCGAGCCGTTGTGGTAGGCACGTTCTCGTTCGCTGTGACTACCAATGCTAATGCCCTTGTAGTTCTCATCGTTGGGCGACAGCGAACGTATGCCTCGTGTCGTCAACAATTCGGAATGGGCAATGTCGAAGGCGCGTTTCTGCATCGTCTCCGTCATCGGAGTGCAAGGCAAAGCGGCAGCCAGCATCATATTAGGTCTTACCTGCTCATTTTTCTCGTTGCTGTTCACATAGTCATAGAAGCCATTGGTCTTTTTATTATAGAAGGTGTCGACAAATGAGGTCTTCACCTTGTCGGCCAAGGCTTGCCATTTCTTCAGTAGCGGGCTCTTCGGTTCGGCTTCCTTGAGCAGTTCCACACCATAGCACAATGCATTATACCAAAGTGCATTGACTTCAATTGCCAAGCCTGTGCGTGGTGTCCAAGGTTTGCCTTGGGCAAAAACATTCATCCAAGTCAGAGCCAAGTCACGATTGCCTGCATAGAGCAAACCGTTGTCGAGCGTATGCACATTGAAGTCGGTACCCGTAATAAAACTCTCCAATATTGTCGTCAAAGGTTTCTTGTATTTCTTCCAGATATCCTTCTTGTCCTTGCCAAGCATCTTCTCGTAGAGTTGCAGCACATAGAAAAACCACAGGGGTGAATCGACCGCTGTGAAATACAGGCTCTTCTGGTAGTAACGGTGCGGGAAGAAGGGACCTTGCATCCTTGAAACCAAGTAATCCAATGCGTCCTTGAAGGTCTTCTCGTCGCCTTGTGCCAAAGTAATGCCTGGCAAAGCGAGGAAGGTGTCGCGGCTACATGAACCAAACCACGGGAATCCCGCCCAAAGTCGAGTGCCTTGATCATCGTGAATGATGAATTGGTCGGCGGCCTTCACAAGACACTCCTCATAGCTATGCTGAGGCAACAGTCTCTTGACCTCCGCCTCACACTGACGCTTGATGGACGCAGGGCTTTCTTCCTTGAGACTCACCGAGAGAATTACCGTGTCACCTTGTTTCATCTGCAACTCGAAGAAACCCGGCACAAACTGATCCTCAGCGGCTTCATAGCCACGCTCTTGTTCGCGGATATAGAACATATTATAATACCAATGAGGCACATGAGTGTATTGCGCAGCCTTTGAAAATTGCAGGTACAGTCTTGAATAGTCTTTATAGAGCTGCCAAGAAGCACCATTTTTCACCAATTCAACCTTGCGGCTGGCCTCATGGTTCTCGTGGGTCAGCATGTGGACATTGCGGAAGGCCAAGAAAGGCAGCACACGCAAGGTGATGGGCACCACGGCTTCGCGAAGCGTGTAGCGCACAAAGAGTCGTGCCTCAGTGGAGGAGAAAATCAGCTCCTTGTCCAACACCACATTGCCGATGCGATAGGTTAGCTTCGGCATAGGGTCGGCAGTGAAGTCACGGAGGTATTTATGCCCACGCGGAGCAAAGACACCATTGGGGTACATGTGTACGCCAAGGTGGAATTCCTCCTTATTCTCGATGATGGTCTCATCAAGGCTCGACAGCAAAACATGGTTGTTGTTGTCCAGTTGCGGTTGAGGAACCACCAAGAGACCGTGGTACTTTCGCGTGTTACAGCCAATCACCGTGGTAGCAAGGAACGCACCTAAAGCGTTGGAACGCAACACTTCACGGTTGAGCGTAAACTCTAGATTGACCAGTTTTTTCTTATCCCAGGAAATGTAACTCATATATCTTATTTCAAAATTTGCATAAAAAACCGACTACAAAGATAATGTTTTTACTTTTCGCCAAGAAAAAAATAACATTTTTTATCTTTGCAGCGCAGAAATCGAAGATAAAACGGAGTTAAATCACACCAAATTTCTATACAATGACCAAAAAACTCATCAACATGATTGCTTTAAGCGTCATCACATTGGCTTCGTGCACCTCCAAGCCAGAACAAAAACCCGAGGCCGAGAGCCCGAATCCCTTCCTCACCGAATACACGACACCCTTCCAAGTGCCGCCATTCGACCAAATCAAGAACGAACACTACCTGCCTGCCTTTGAGGCTGGCATAGCTGAGCAACAGGCTGAGATTGAGGCTATCGCCAACAACACTGAGCCTGCCACTTTCAAGAACACTATCCTACCTTATGACAAGTCGGGGCAGACTTTGAGTCGCGTCAGTAACGTGTTCTTCAACCTCAATGAATGCCTCACCAATGATGAGATGGTTGCCATCGCCGAGCAGGTGTTGCCCATGCTCTCAAAACACAGCGACGCCATCATGATGAACCCGAAACTCTTCGAGCGCATCGACTATGTGTTTCAGCACTGCGAGGAGATGGAGCTTGATGACCAACAGATTCGTGTGGTGAAGAAATACCACGAAGACTTCATGCGTCATGGCGCTGGTCTGCCCGCCGACAAGCAAGCAGAACTGAGCCAAATCAATGAGCAACTCTCCACCTTAAGCTTGCAATTCGGCAACAACCTGCTAAAAGAGAATAGCGGCTACAAGCTCATCATCGAAGATGAGAAAGACCTCGCGGGTCTGCCCCAAACCAGCATTGATGCCGCCGCCGAGCAAGCCAAAGCCGAAGGTATGGAAGGCAAGTGGGTGTTCACGCTCTCGAAGCCCAGCCTTATTCCTTTCTTGCAATTCGCCGACAACTACAAGTTGCGCAAGGAAATGTACGATGCCTATTACAATCGCGGCGACAACAACAACGAGTACGACAACAAGGCTCTTATCAAGCAAATGCTGGAATTGAGACTAAAGAAGGCACAACTCTTTGGCTACGAAAACTTTGCTGACTATGTATTGGCTGTCAACATGGCTCATGATTCCAAGACCGTTGACAAGTTCCTCATTGACATCTTCAAACCTGCACAAGATCTGGCCAAAAAGGAACTGGCCGAGATGCAGGAAATCCG
>JAFRRE010000145.1 GCA_017428285.1 Bacteroidales bacterium
GGGAAGGCCGGTATCCACCAAAATCACCTCCGAGCCCGTGTCAATCACATAGTTCTGCAAGCTACCGCGATAGCGGATGTTGCGGTCGAACTTATCGGGCCCTTCTTCGCCGCCAAAGGCAAAGGGCTGGGTATAGAACCCGTCTTTTCTGAATTTTACTGCTTTGATGTCCATAAACATGAATTTTTAGAGAAAGTGCAAAGATAAGAATAATAGTTAAATCTGCAATCTGGACATCCGCAACTTTGTCCGTTTGTTTTAATCATTCATTTACAGTGAACTACCCGACAACAAACGACAACAACCGACTGCTGTCGACTACAAACGTTTGTTCAACGGCTTTTTCTTGACAAAGGTTGTTTCTTTGCGGTATGATTAAAAAAGGATAGGTATGGCAAAGAAAACGACAAAAGACAAAACACAAGAGGTGGTTGCAAACTGCAACCAGTTCGAAAAGGTGGTCGCAAATTGCGACCGGTTCGAAGAACATATCACAAATTGTGATAAGTCTGTTGATATTTCAGGAATTGAGAATATGATTTTTAGTATCCGAGGTGTGCAGGTAATGATTGACCGCGACTTGGCTATGCTTTATGGTGTAACTACAAGCCGACTGAATGAGCAAGTAAAACGAAATAGGGCTCGTTTCCCAGAATCATTTCGTTTTCAGTTAACTGAAGCCGAACGGGATGAGGTTGTCGCAATTTGCGATAACCTACGCTCGCTAAAATATAATCCTTCTCTTCCATACGTGTTCACGGAGCAAGGCATTGCACAGTTATCATCTGTTCTACATAGTCCTATCGCCATAGAAGTAAGTATAAGAATTATGAATGCCTTTGTCGCCATGCGGAGGTTTATGATGCAGAACGCAGCTGTTTTGATGCGAATAGCGCATTTGGAGAAACACCAAATCGAGACAGACGAAAAAATCGATTTGATTCTTGACAAGATAGAAGAACAATCTCCGAAGCTGCTTCCTGAACAGGTTTTTGAGACTGGCTGTGTCTGGGATGCATGGACCTATATCTCCGACCTCGTTCGGAGCGCCCGAAAAAGGATTGTCCTAATTGACAACTTTGTTGACGACAGGGTGCTTTCCATGCTGACAAAGCGGGCTGACGGAGTGACGGCGACCATCCACACCCGTTATAATGAACAATTTCTCACCGACCTGAAGAAACACAATACACAATATCCTAAAATCGATTTCATACAGCTACCCCATCGCAACCACGACCGTTTCCTAATCATTGACGACAAGGTCTATTTGTTAGGCGCCAGCCTGAAGGACATGAGTGCAGGCCTTTGTGCCGTCACCGAAATGGCCATCGCGCCTGAGGTGATTTTGGGGATGGTGAAGTGAAAACGGATTTTTGTTTTGATGTTATCTTTTTGATACTTTTTCCTACTTTTTCCCCACAAAAACAGTCACGCCGAGCCGCTCAATGCCAATTGTCTATAAGGTTTTGAACTTTTTTGTTCAACATTTTCCAAAGTTTGTCTATCTTTGCCCTCATCAACCCAAAAAGAACAAACCAACACAGAAGATAACTGATTATATAACATATTGATATAAAGCGTTTTTGCTTTTCAAGTAAAGTCGAAATCTGGACAATTTCAACTATCATTACACAAGAGGGCAGAACGCTCACGGTATATCCGTGGGCTTTCTTGTTTGTAATGATAGGCAGTCCAGAGCCTCGACTTTAGACAGAAGTTCACGGATTCTTTTTGTGACCCATCAGAAGGGCGAAGCGCTCAAAACGCCAAGCCATAATGAGTACCAAGTTCTTCAATAATACCGAGACGAAACTGATGGACAAATTCCACGGCATCGCCTCTACCATGGCCAACTTCGACATCTTTCATGCCGTGGTTGGCTATTTTCGTTCCAGCGGCTACTTCAAACTGCGCAAGGAATTGGAAAATGTCACCGAGATACGGATTCTCGTTGGCATCAATATCGACAATCTCTTCCGCCAATCGCAACTCACTGGTAAGTTTTTCTTCGAGAACAAAGAAGCAACGCTTGAACAGTATTGCGAGGACTTCCTTCGTGATGTCTACCAGTCCAAATACTCGTCAGAAGTCGATGAAGGCATCCGGCAGTTCTGCACCGACATTGCCAACAATCGGTTGCAATTGCGTATCCATCCCACCAAAGACCTTCACGCGAAATTCTATTTATGCTTGCCCAAAAAACACAATGAGCACAGCGACGGCTGGGTCATCATGGGTAGCAGCAACCTCAGCGCACAAGGTCTCGGCACCACCGAACCGCCACGCTACGAATTGAACGTGGCCATGAAGGACTACGACGATGTGCATTACTGCGAGGAAGAGTTTCAAAGCCTTTGGAAGGATGCCATTCCAGTGACCATGGACGATGTGAATCCTATCGTTGGCAAAACCCATCTGACCCCAGAAGAACATCAGCCCACACCCTACGAACTTTATATGCGGATGCTCATCGACCATTTCGGCGATCAGGTTGAAGATGATTTCATTCCTCATCTGCCCGACAATTACGACAACCTCACTTACCAACGTGACGCAGTAGTGCAAGGCTATAATATCATGATGCAGCATGGTGGTTGTTTCATTGCCGATGTGGTGGGTCTGGGCAAAACCGTGGTGGCTGCTATGATTGCCCAGCGGTTTATCGCCGCCAACGGCAACAACACCCGTATTCTTGTCATCTTCCCTCCTGCGGTGCAAAGCAACTGGGAAGACACTTTCCGCGATTTCCAAATCAAGAACAACTATAGCCAGTTTGTCAGCAAC
>JAFRRE010000146.1 GCA_017428285.1 Bacteroidales bacterium
CGAAATCTATTTTCGCAGGATGGATTTTCGCTGACATCAAGTTTGTCAACCGCAGCGAGGCCGACAAGCTATGGAAAAAGGGTTAACCGTTCTTCTATCCAAACATCGATAGTAGTCGGAATCTCAGAAAAAAAATCGCGATTCCGACTACTATCGTTTGGAATTTCGGAAAAAACACTATTTTTGCAGGGTAAAACGATTTGTCATGGCAACAATTATCGGAAGGAAACAAGAGCAAAAAGAGCTTCGCCGCTTGTTCTCGTCAGACGAAGCAGAAATGGTGGTGGTTTACGGTCGCCGTCGCGTAGGCAAAACTTTCTTGGTCAACCAAGTGTTCGCCCAAGAGGAGTTTGCATTCAAGGTCACGGGCTTGTACAAGAAACGTATGAATGTCCAATTGGAAAACTTCGCATCAGCAATGAACGAGTATTCCAACAGCGAAGTATCACCTACTCCGAAAACATGGATGGAAGCCTTCGACCAACTGAAGAGTCACCTCAAGAGAACCAAAACAGGGAAAAAACGGGTGCTTTTCTTCGATGAACTACCTTGGATGGATACCAAAGGGAGCCAATTTCTAAGTGCGTTTGAATGGTTTTGGAACGGCTGGGGCAACGCTCAAGACGACTTGATGCTCATCGTTTGCGGGAGCGCCACCAACTGGATCATCAACAAGTTTTTCAAGCAAAAAGGAGGCCTTTACAACCGCGCCAACAGCAAGATGTTCCTCAAACCATTCACCTTGGCTGAAACAGAGCAATACCTGCAAAAACAAGGGATTGAAATGGAACGGTACGACATCGCGCAAGTCTATATGATCATGGGCGGCATCCCCTACTACCTGAAACAACTCGAAGCCGGACGACCTTTGGCCGACAACATCGACAACTGTTTCTTCAAAACCAATGGCAAGCTTTGGGACGAATTCGAGAATTTGTACGAGACGCTTTTTGCCCAGTCCGACATCTACATCCGAATTGCCGAAGCCTTAGCCTCAAAAAGGATGGGACTGACCCGTGAAGAAATCATCACCGTGTCAAAGTTGCCCGACAACGGAGCTCTTTCACGTGCCTTGAAAGACTTGGTGAAATGCGGATTCGTGAGAGCATACACCTATTACGGGCGAAAAACCAAAACCCAAACCTACCAGTTGGCAGATTTCTACACCTTATTCTATTTCCGATTCATCAAAGACAATTACGGCCAGGACGAACATTTTTGGACCCACATGCTCGACAACCCCAAGAAAAACACATGGCTTGGCTACAGCTTCGAGCAACTCATCAAAGACCACATCGAACAAGTGAAAAAAGCACTCGGCATTGCTTCGGTGCTGACCCAACAGTCATGCTGGTTCATCGAACAACGTGACCTTGACGACAACACACTGAGCGGAGCACAAATCGACCTTGTCATTGACCGCCGAGACAAGGTCATCAACCTTTGCGAGGCCAAGTTCTACAGTGGCGAATTCATCATAGACAAAGCCTATTCCCTCACTTTGCGCAATAAAGCAGCCGCCTTCAAAGCTGCAACCAAGACCCGCAAATCCCTTGTACCCACAATGATCACCACCTTCGGCATCAAACGCAACATGTACAGCGGCAACATACAACAAGAAGTCACACTTGATGATTTGTTCGGTTGAAGAACGATAGTAGTCGGAATCTCGAAAAAATATCGTGATTCCGACTACTATCGATTATTTTTTCGCAAAAAAACACTTTTTCGCGAAAAACATTACCTTTGCAAAGAAAACAACATGTAATGAGCAAACAACTCGAAATAAGAAACAGCACTGCGGAGTTCCTGATTTTCCAAGCGGAAGGAAAAGAAGATGGCATCCAAGTGGTTTACAAGGACGAAACCATTTGGTGCACACAAAAAGCGATGGCTGCATTGTTTGATGTGGGTGTTCCTGCTATCAACAAGCATCTAAACAACCTTTATCTTGAAGGGGAAATCTTGCGAGAAGCAACTGTTTCCAAAATGGAAATAGTTCAACTTGAAGGCAAACGAGAAGTAAAAAGAATGACAGAGCTATACAATCTCGACGCCATCATCTCCGTTGGTTATGGGGTCAATTCATTGAGAACTATTTCAATCCGACTTTGACCGCTTTGCAGAAAACGAATATTTACCACTTGACTTCAAGGAAATCGAAAGTGGACAAAACGACTGTCAATAAAAACAAAACCATATAGGGTTTATATTCACAAAAGCCTCTCAAAAGTTTTTGAAGGGCTTTTTTGTTATCGTTCAAAAATATTCTCTACCTTTGCAGAACAACTAACAACTGACAACTGATAACTATGAACTTGATAGCTCCTTCCCTACTCTCCGCCGACTTCCTCAACCTGGAAGCCGACATCGAGATGGTCAACCGCAGCGAGGCCGACTGGTTCCACTGCGACGTGATGGACGGCCGCTTCGTGCCTAATATCTCCTTCGGCATCCCCGTGGTGCAAGCCATCAAGAAGAAAGCCCAGAAGCCTCTCGACGTCCACCTGATGATCGTGGAGCCGGAGAAGTATTTCGAGGCCTTCGCCAAGGCGGGCGCCGACATCATCACCTTCCACTATGAAGCCTGCAACCATATCCACCGTGCCGTGCAACAGATCAAGGCCCTCGGCATACACGCAGGCGTGGTGCTTAACCCCCATACACCCGTCAGTGTGCTTGAGGACATCCTCGGCGACCTGGACGTGGTGCTCCTCATGTCGGTCAACCCGGGCTTCGGCGGACAACAATTCATCGATCGCACATACGAAAAAATCCGCAAGTTGCGTTTGATGATCAATGAACAACACGCTTCCGCACTCATCGAAGTGGACGGCGGCGTGAATACTAAGAACGCCAAGGCTTTGTTTGAGGCTGGAGCGGATGTTTTGGTAGCTGGCAATGCGGTGTTTAAGTCGGAGAATCCGATGGAGGTGATCAAGGAACTGAAATTTTTTAAGTAATACTTGCAGGTCTCAAAAAAAAGGCTTTTCTTTGCGGTAAAATAGTATTTGAAAATACGGTATTTGAAAATACTATAATTGAAATGAGATGATTTTCTACGACAGAATCAACGAGTTAGACACCATAAACAAGGTGAAGGAGCGCAGCCGAAACGAAGCGCAGATGACGGTTTTGATGGGTCGGAGGCGCATCGGAAAAACCGAATTGGCGCGTCGTTGCAATGATGAAACTTTGCTTTATTTTTTCGTAGCACGGAAAACAGAAGCTCTTTTGTGTCAAGATTTTATACGCGAGGCCGAGGAACGCTTGGGCATCCCGATTGGTTGGCCATCATCGTTTTCCGAACTGTTCCGTTACCTTCTCAAATATGCCGAAAATCATCCTCTCACGCTAATCATCGACGAGTTTCAGGAGTTCCAAAGGGTCAATCCGTCGATATTCAGTGACATGCAGCGCGACTGGGATCTTCACAAAAGAACAAGTCGCATGAACCTAATCATCAGCGGATCTGTCTTCTCCTTGATGAAACGGATCTTCGAAGATTCCAAAGAGCCACTTTTCGGACGCGCTAACCAAAGCCTGCTTCTAAAGCCTTTCACGACAGATGTCCTGAAACAAATCCTTTCACACCACAATGCCGACTACACTCCCGACGATTTGCTTGCCCTTTATGCCGTCACGGGAGGCGTGCCGTGGTATGTGGCCCTACTTATGGATAATGGTAAAACAAACAAAACCAGTATTTTGTCCTATCTTACCGAGGTCAACTCGCCTTTCATTAACGAAGGAAAGAACATACTTATTGAAGAGTTTGGCAGCGATTACGCGATGCACTTTTCCATCCTAACCTGCCTCGCCGGTGGACAATTGACCCGTGGAGAAATAGAATCCCAATTAGGTGCCAACAACATTGGAAGTTATCTTATCAGGTTGGAAAACTACTACAACTTAATTGAGAAAAGACTGCCAATCTTTGCCAAAGAAAACGCAAAAAAAGTCCGTTACACTTTGAATGACAGGTTTTTGGACTTATGGTTTCGCTTCTTCTATAAGTACCAAGATTTTGTGGCCAACAATGCTTTATCCCAATTAGGCCGTGTCATTGAGCGCGATTTCGACACCTATTCGGGTTTTGCGCTCGAACGGTACTTTGAGCAGAAATTCCGCGAAAAAGGCTACTACACCCGTATCGGCAAGTTTTGGAATCGCAAAGGCAAGAATGAAATTGACCTAGTTGCAGTCAATGAAATCGATGGAATAGCCGAAGTATATGAAATAAAACGCGACCGCAAGCGTTACGATGAAAAGACTTTGAAAGAAAAAACGGAAGTGCTCATACAAAACTGCAAAGAATTACACGGAATGGACATCAGATTGGGAGTTCTTTCTTTGGAAGACCTTTAATAGTTAGGAGATAGCAGTTGTTCAGTTGGGAGTTATCAGTTAGGAGTTAGGAATCTAGAAATATTAAATCTTGAAATATATAAACAACGATTAAACAATTAAACAATCAACAATTCAACAAACTATGAGTAACGACATCCTAAAACTCAAGCCGGAAGGCATTTGGAAAGAGTTCAACGGCATCCTCGGTGTGCCGCGTCCGTCGAAGAAAGAAACCAAGATGGTAGCTTACCTCGAGAACTGGGCAAAAGACCATAACATCAGCTATGTCAAGGAAGACTGTGGCAACATCATCATGACCGTGCCCGCCACCAAGGGCATGGAAGATCGCCAGACCGTCATCCTGCAAGCCCACATGGACATGGTTTGCGAGAAGAACAGCGACAAGAAGCACGACTTCGAGAAAGACCCCATCGAGCCTGTCATCAAGGGCGAGTGGCTGCATGCCAACGGCACGACCCTCGGCGCTGACGACGGCATCGGCGTGGCTGCTGCCCTGGCCGTCATCGCCGACCCGAAAGTAGAACACGGTCCGCTGGAGTGCATCTTCACCGTCGATGAAGAGACGGGCCTCACGGGCGCCATGAAACTCGACCCAGAAGACTTCACCGGCCGTATCCTCCTCAACCTCGACTCAGAGGATGAAGGCGAAATCTTCATCGGCTGCGCCGGTGGCATGGACACCATCGTGAAGGTGTGGTACGAACTGGAGCCCGCTCCGGAAGACAGCACTGCCTACCGCATCACCGTGAGCGGCCTGAAAGGCGGCCACAGCGGCGACGACATCAACAAGAACCTGGCCAACGCCAACAAGCTGCTGACCCGCATCCTGTGGCAAGGCACCAACTGGTTCGACCTTCAACTCTACGACTTCCAAGGCGGCAACCTGCGCAACGCCATTGCCCGCGAAGCCACGGCAGTGGCCTTCGTCCCGAACGACTGCCTGAAAGACTTCGAGCACTATGTGATGGACATGGAGAAGCACTTCAAGCAAGAGTACCAAGTGACCGAACCCGGACTGAAGGTCACGGCAGAAGTCGCCGAGGTGCAACCCGACGTGGTCATCGACGAGATGTCGCAATTCAACCTGCTCAACGGCCTCTATGCCTGCCCACACGGCGTCATCGCCATGTCGCAGACCATCCCGAACTTCGTGGAGACCTCGACCAACCTCGCCTC
>JAFRRE010000147.1 GCA_017428285.1 Bacteroidales bacterium
CGAGGATGTTGAGCAAGGTGGACTTGCCGCAGCCCGAAGGCCCCATGATGGCGACAAACTCGCCGTCGTTGATTTCGAACGAAACGCCGTCCAATGCGATGGTTTCGATTTCAATGTCCTCGCTCCGGAAGACTTTCTTCAAGTTTTCTACTTTGATCATTGCTTTAGGTTTTAATTGATTAACTCATTATTTTTCGATTTGTTTTATCCTTTTCTATTTTCCCAGGGCGTTGCCCCGTTTTATCCCCAGGGCGTTGCCCCGTTTTTATCCCCAGGCCGTTGCCCCGTTTTATCCCCAGGGCGTTGCCCTGGGCTAGTGGCTTTTGGCCTTTCAGGCCGCTTCTTACTTCTGTCTTCTTCCCCCTCATTCGTCCTTTATCGATTTCACCGGATTCATCCGCGCGATGCGCCAACTGCTCACGCCAATCACGATGGCCACGATGGCCAGCACAATCACCGTGGCGCCGAGGAAATACCATGGCGACAGGTTGATTCGGAACGCGAACTGCTCAATCCACTTGCGGGCCACGAAGAAGGCACCCACCGCGCCGACGACAGCAGCCACCAACGACAGTTTCAACACCTCGCCGACAAACATCCCGACGATTTCGCCCGACACCGCGCCATGCACCTTACGGATGGCAATCTCTTTGCTGCGACGGTTGGCCTCGTCACTGACATAACCAATCAAGCCGATGAGTGAGATAAGCAGGGCGAACAAAGCACCGACCAAGATGGTGTTGCGCATCTTGCGGTTGTCGGCATATTGGGCGCGAACCTCTTCGGCATACGACTTCACTTCCATTTCTTCTCCATCGGGAGCAAACTCTTTGATGGCATCAAGGATCTTTTCCCTCGTGGCTTTGTTGGCGTGGTTCACTTTTACTAACAGATATCGCATGGGGTGCACACTGGATTTGCCAAAATAAACACCATCGAAATTGGTTCCGCTGTATAAATCGCCATGGAAATAGCAGCTCGGCTTCAGGTTCGGGTCGAGGGCACTGCCCACGCGAATGCTGCGATAAACGCCCGAAACGGTCAAAGGCTTAACAAGCACACCGTTTCCATCACGGAAAAAGCTGTGGTCGGAGATAAAAAGCTGTTTCCCAACCGCACCATCGCTCCAATCCTCATGTTCCATCATCTTCTCAATCAGACTCTCACTAACCGCCACTTGAGACGAGTCCACGGGGTAGCTGCCAGCGATGAAGGGAATCTCCATGAGGTCGTAAAAGCCATCCGTGACACAATAGCCGTCGGCAAGCAAAATCATCGTGGACATCTCCGGGAATTTCATCACCACATTGCCTTCAGCAAACTGGTAAGGCAAGATGGCACAAGCCTCCACTCCTTCAACCTCGGGCAACGAGTTCAGTTTATTCACCATCAAGTCGCGCGTCTTGACGGTCCGCGCATCGATGTAATACAAGTTCTTGTAGTTGTAACCCAAATCCTCGTTGGCAAGGAATTCATATTGCCCCGTTACGACGAGCAGCATCGACACGATAAACACATTCACTGCCACTTGCAGGCTCAACAGAAATAGTTTCCAGTGGCGCATGTTCAGGGTGAAGTTGCGAATGGCTTGCCAAACGGGAATGCGTGTGTAAAGCAACCCAGGCACAATCACCGAAAGCACGAATATCACCACGATGACCACCATGATGGTATGGATGCTTTTTCCAACTAACATGGTGGTAAATGAAATTCCCAATAAATTGGTAATCAGATTACTTCCCGCAAGAATCAGCAAAGCCGCAAGCACCAATGACAAGCCGATGTGAATGGTCGCCTCTTTGAGAAGCATCCCATAAATCTCACGACCGCCTGCACCGAAACACTTTCGGATGCCGATTTCCTTCGAGCGTTTCACCATCGAGGAAAGCACCACCAAAATATAGTTCATCAAACTGATGAAAATCAGCAGGAAAGCCACAATGGAGAGAACGATGATGGTGTTGTGCACATCAGGGTCGGAAGTATGCAGTTTGTCGAAAGGCATTAAATGATAACGCACTTCGTAGCCTTCCTCTGTCTTCAGCTTCTCCAAATCCTGATGGGTGGCCTGCATCTTGTGGATGGCCTCGTCAAGCGAGTGTGGGTCAATGCCTTTCTGCAATCTGACATATCCTGTGTACATCTCGTTGAAGACCCAGTTCTCGGAACTTGCCTTGTCCTGCCATTCCATGGAATAGGCCACATCGAACGCAATTGATCCGTTGGCCGGAAAATCATCGAACACGGCTTCCACCACATACACATCCTTGTCGTTCTCAACGCCCACGACCTTTCCAATACATTCGCTGACACCACCCAACATTTCCGCAAATGAGCGCGAGATGGCGAGGTATTGCTTGCTACTCAACGCTTTGACAGGGTCTCCTGCAAGGATGGTCAGCGGAAACACTTTGAAGAAAGAGGTGTCGGCGATGACAGAACGTCCTTCGAACAAGACGTTGCCTTTTTCGTCAAGATATTTTTGGGTCATACGGGTCCGATCCACGTATCGAGTGGCGCTTTCCACACCAGGCACTTCGGCTTGAAAACCTGGAGCCACAGCGCCGCTGATGCGATCGCTATCGCCGTTTCGGTCACCCATGACCCATTCCGCCTTGATTTTATAAATGCGGTCCACATCCTTATAGAAACTGTCGTACGACAATTCGAAGCACACCTTGGCGATGAGCACGATGCCAATGGCAAGACCTATGCCTAACGATAGGATTTTGATGAGTGTGTCTTTGAATCTCTTCATATTGTTGAAAGGTTAATTGTTTAACTGTTGAATTGTTTGTTTTGTGATTAAAAAACTAACACTTCACTCTCTCCGAAGTTGTCGTAAGAAGAAGTAATCACCTTCTCGCCAGCTTCCAGCCCTTCGACAACCTCGTAATACTGCGGGTTCTGCCGCCCGATGCGGATGTCGCGGCGTGTGGCCTTGCTGCCATCGGGTGAGAGCACATAGATCCACTTGCCGCCCGTCTTTTGGTAGAAGGCGCCACGCGGGATGAGCACCGCCTCCACGGGCTGGCCGAGTTGCAGGTTGAGGTAATAGGTCTGGCCGCTGCGGATGTTCTCGGGCTGCTGCTCCATGAACTTGAAGTCGGCCTTAAACTTGCCGTCGCGCACCTCTGGATACACCTTGCGAATCTGCGCCTGATAACGCTCGCTCTGCCGTTCGAAGGTGGCCTCCAAACCAGGCGTAACGCGGTCGATGTAATGCTCATCGATCTGGGCCTCAATCTTGTAGCTGTCGAGGTTGTTGATTTGCCCGATCTTGGAGCCTGCGCCCACTGACTGCCCCAACACCACATCCAACAGGCCCAACTCGCCGTCGATGGGTGCCTTGATGGTCAGGTTTTCCTTGCG
>JAFRRE010000148.1 GCA_017428285.1 Bacteroidales bacterium
GTAGTCCTCAAACTTGTTGAATTGTCCGGCGGGACAGTGGCAAAACAGCTTCTCCTTGGTCTTGATCTGCTGGTGCACTTCCAGTCCCGACATGAAGCCTATGCGGTCATAGTCTTCCTGTGTGGCTTTCTTGCGCTCGACGTAGCCGGCCTGTTGCTTGGTCAGCTCGTAGTTGGCGCGTGGGTCAAAGTTGGTGCTCATATTTGTTGTTGAATTGTTGATCGTTGAATTGTTGAATTGTTGTTCTGGCGGATTTGCAATCCGCCAGACTTGAATCTGGGGTTTTGTAATCCCCTTTTCAAAAGAATCGGCTAAAATAGTAAAAATTTGGATTAGTAACGTAAAAAACCCTCAGAAAAAGAAAACTTTCGAGGAAAAAGCTCATTTTGGAATGGTTACCACTCCCACTCAGCAGGCTTGCAAATCCCCCATTGTTCAAGTTTCTTGCGAATGCGTCTTTTTTGGGCCTCTTTCCAGGTAGGTTCATGATACCGTAATTCAAGCGTTTTTGCTGAATTGAACACTGTATTGTCCGGAACGATCGAGTCGGTTCCTGCGATATACAATTCAAAATCGGGTTCGCGACTGTACTTTTTGGGATGTGATTTCAGTGATGGAACTACGGTTATGGGTTCTCCAACAGGATAATATATTTGGAGATTTCTATGATGAGCCCCATCTTGGTTGCTTTGAAAGTTAATAGTGATGATATCCTCGGGAGGAGCGGAGAAATACCAATCTAGGAATGCAAGCCTTTTCTGGAGAAAGTCAAGCGTTTTTCCTGTTTCCGAGTGATAATCCTTATTCTTTCGTGTCCCATATAAACGACTGTCACGCTCTGCATCCTCGGTTAAACATTCCACCAAACTGTCTATGGTGCCACTTTCAATATATTTGTGACATGAAGGACTTATCTTTTGGTAATATAGCTTTTTGACCATTTCTTGGAAATCTTCATGCTTCCATAGATTGTAGAAAATGCCATGTGAATGAGACCATGTTGTTTTCCCGTGTTTGACTTTGACAAATAGCTCGTTGGGCATGATGAGTTCGAGGTCGCTATTTATGGTGTTGCCAATCGACCTGTCGAAATCCCAAATAGGTCCAGCATAAAGTCTCGAATCAATGGAGTCGGAATCTTTATACAAAAACAAGCTGGATAGCCCACCATCCTGATTCAACAGCAATTCGTTTATCAAATATACAAGGGCAAAGGATTCGGTGTCGATATATTCAGAATAGTGCTTTTTTGTTTCTGGGTTATATCCATCATCGGAGGTGATGGCCGCTTCCATTGAATTGTAAAATGTTGCTATATAATTCACTTCAGCAGGGGATGCATATTTTGGTGAACGAATACGTATGTAATCGCCAGCATCTGAAGCAAAACCACTAGGGCTTTTGACGTAGACCCAATCCGCACCACATAGGTCAAGCAAATAGCCACCTGTGATATCCTCTGGATTACATGCCAACAAGGCGCCTTTGCGTAGAATGATTTGTTTGTCGCTACTTTCGCTAAACTGAGCATATTCTTTCAGCGGTCGCGGATTGGCTCGCTTGTTGAGTTTGTCGAGGTTAGTAAGGTTAAGGGTGTGCTTATTTACCTCAATTCTGTTAGTCATTTGATACAAACCTTTGTACTCTCCGTTGATATAAAGCGAAAGATAGGTGTGTTGTGGAGCTGGCAAACCGATGTCGTGGGCTAAGTCGAAGGCAATGGTGTTGCGAATATGGCTATCATCAAACGTATTTGCTAGAAGGACAAAATGTTGGCTTTTGTCGAGACCTAACCAGGACCGCTTTTTCGGAAGCTTTATAGTGAAAGATTTTTTTGCCTCTGCTTTTTTAAAAGTTGTGTTCCCTCGTGTTTTGATATGTGAAAGGTAATCATCATATAATGTGTCGTTATCGGCTGTGATGAGCAATGCCTCAGCGGGGAATTCTTGGTCACGGTCGTTGAGTATGGAATCAAACTGTTCAGGGGGGAGGTTGATATATAAAGAGGGTAACACGGATTTATGAGGCTGTTTCGAGGCTTCGTTCCGCGTGCAGCCTGAGATGCTGGCTACAATGATAACTAGTACAAAAATGTATCGTTTGGTCATCTTTGTTAGTTGTTGCCTTCTTCAATCGTCCGCGCAATCTTCTCAATGTTCAAGCTGCGTGCCGAAGCATCGATGATGTCCTTATAGATACCACCTTTCTTGTAGATTTCATCTGGATCGCCCGACTCTTCCACATGGCCAGTCTTGAGGGCGTAAACCATTTCGCTGTCGATGATTTGTGAAATGCTGTGCGAGATGATGATGACGGTGCGGTCTTTCTTGATGGCATCGAGGCTGTTCTTGATTTGCTCGGTGGCGATGGCGTCGAGGCTGGCGGTGGGCTCGTCGAGGAAGATGATGGGTGGGTTCTTCAGGAACATGCGTGCGATGGCGATGCGCTGCTGCTGTCCACCCGATAGGTCGGAAGCCTTGTTCTCGAACTGTTTGGGCAATTCCATAATTTGGTCGTAGATATACGACTTCTTGGCGGCTTCCACCACTTCCTCATGCGTCGCGTTGGGGTTGCCGTAAAGGATGTTTTCCTCGATGGTGCCGTCGAAAATGTGGTTCTTCTGCAACACGAGGCCGATGTTCTCGCGCAGAAACTTGGTGTCGTATTCGCGCAAGTCGACGCCGTCAAGGGTAATAATACCCGTCTGCGGCTCGTAGAACTTGTCCAAGAGGTTCACAATGGTGCTCTTGCCCGCACCCGACAGACCCACCAATGCCGTGATCTTGTTCGGCTCGATGGTCATGTTCACATCGAAAAGGGCTTGGTTACCATTGGGATAGGTGAAATTGACATCTTTCATTTCGAACTTGCCGTGGATCTTTTCTGGCTTGTAGCTGCCCGATGGTTCCACTTCCTCTTCTGCGTCAAGGATACCGAAGAAGCCCTCGGCATAAATCAAAGCGTCGTTCACATCATCGAAGATGCGCTGTAACTGTGTGATGGGTGCGATGACATTGCTGAACAACATCACGTGGTACATGATTTTACCAATGGTCATGCCAGGGTAGTCTATTAAAACAAGGTATGCCGTCAAGATGATGACCAATACTGTGCCCACTTGTTTCACAAAGCTCTTGACACCGTTGTAATAAAACGCCACTTTGCGGGTCTTCATCTGGTTTTCAGTCACTTGATTTTGGATATCAAGTTGCTTTTGACCTTCGATCTGCTCGCGGTTGAAGCTCTTGATGACGTTGATGGAGTCGATGATGTTCTTGATGCCTTGGCTCTTGGTCTCCAGGTGCGACCGCATTTCGCGACGCCAGCCTTTCAGTCGGCGAGCCTGACGGTAGGTGATCCAGAAATAGATAGGCACGATGGCAAGAGCTACCAGTCCTACATAGACATTCGCAGCGAACATCAATATCAAAGCCAAAAGTGCGCTCGTGAACAGTGGCAATAGGTCGATGAAGAAGTTCTGCACTGTTCGTGATAACGAACTGACACCTTGGTCGATACGGGCCTGGAGCTTACCCGTGGCGTTGTCGCCCGAGTTGAAGAAAGCCATCTTGAAGGTGAGCACCTTTTCGATGACGCTTTGGGCCAAGTCGCGGCTGACATAGATACGCATCCGCTCTCCGAAATAGTTCTGCGCGAATGTGATGCCCGCCGAGAGTATTTCCTTGCCTAATAGCACAGATGAAATTAGGATGACGATGTGTGCCGCCCGTTGACCCCAGCGTTCACCTGCTGTGACAAGGCCGTTCACTTCATCGACGGTCCAGTCGAGGACGATGGCATTGACCTGCGCCATCAGAGAACCAAGTAGGGTTAAGATTAAAGTGATGAAAACCAGCCATTTGTAAGGCTTTACGAAAGGGCTGACGTTTTTGAAGAGTTGAAATAGATTCATGGAGTATGCTATATATAATTAAGGTGCAAAAATAGGGATTTGGTATTAAACTCCAAATAAATCCTTATCTTCGCAGCCTAAAACATAGTGGAAATGGAAAACAAATGGTTAAGCGAAGCCTTCAAAGGCGAGGTGCCGAGCGACTTTCAAGGCAAGGTGGGCTGGCAAAGTCCGTCGAACATCGCTTTGGTGAAATATTGGGGTAAAAGAGGTGAGCAAATCCCTCAAAATCCCTCGATTAGCTTTACTTTGTCAGAATGTCGCTCTGAGACGTTCATCAGTTTTGAAAAAGCCGACCGTTTCGGATTCAGCTTCTTCTTTGAGGGCAAGGAGAATTCCATTTTCGGCACGAAAATCGAGAAGTTCCTGCTCGACAACCAAGCGTTTTTCACGTTCATCAACCAACTAAATCTGAAAGTCGAGAGTCGCAATACTTTCCCCCATTCCTCTGGCATCGCTTCATCGGCTTCCTCGATGAGTGCTTTTGTGATGTGTTTGCTTGACATCGAATCCAAGTTGGTCAGCCCTTCGACCTTTCGACAGGCTCAAGGCTCAAGGGCCTTGGTCGACTCGGTCCCTGAGCCCGTCGAAGGGCCGATTAATCTGCAAAAAGCCTCCTACTTCTCCCGTCTCGCCTCGGGCAGTGCGGCACGCTCGGTGTATCCAAAAATGGCACTTTGGGGCGCAACGGACTGTTACAAAGATAGTTCCGATGAATATGCCGTTTCGTTGGCTGATGATATCCATCCCGTTTTCAAAACCTACCGCGACAGCATTTTGATTGTCAGCGGTGAACAAAAATCCGTTTCCAGTCGTGCTGGTCATGCCTTGATGGAAGGCAATCCCTATGCCTCGGCGCGTTATGCCCAAGCAAATGAGAATATTAAAAACCTGCTTTCCGCTTTGAAATCGGGCGACTTGGACACCTTTATTAATATCACTGAGTCGGAAGCTTTACAGCTTCACGCTTTGATGATGTGCTCTAGCCCGTCTTATATCTTGATGAAACCCAATACGCTGAATCTTATCAATGAGATTCGGGAATTTCGCCAAGAAACCAAAATCCCGCTCTGCTTCACCTTGGATGCAGGCCCCAATGTACACCTGCTTTATCCGGAAAGTGAAGCTGAAAAAGTGGAGTATTTCATCAAGAATGTTTTAGTGAAATATTGTGACCAAGGCCGTTGGATTGCCGACCATGTGGGTGAAGGACCGAAAAAACTACAGTGATGAAAGAGCGTTATTATAGCAAGGTCATTCTTTTCGGCGAGTATTCGATGATTTTCGACGCTACCGCTTTGATGATTCCTTTGACTAAGTTTTCGGCCCAGTGGCGTTTCGCCTCACATCTAGATGCCAATGTGGGAACGGCTTCCAATGCCAGCCTCAAACGGTTTGCAGATTATCTTTCAACCTTGGATGATGTGGAAGATATTGTTGATTTGCAGCGTTTTAATCATGATTTGCTTTACAATCTCTTTTTGGATTCCAATGTACCTTCGGGTTATGGTCTTGGCAGCTCTGGGACATTAGTGGCTGCCGTTTATGATGGCTATGCCAAGCAAAAGACTGACGATTTGCTGCAGTTGAAGACGCTGTTCGGCAAGATGGAAAGCTATTTCCATGGTAGCAGTTCGGGCATCGATCCTCTGCAATGCTATGTCGGCAAGCCCTTCAAAATCACGCCAAATGGTGCACAGTTGCTTTCCGATGACTTCCTAAAAAAGGATATCCATATCTGTTTGATTGACACAAAGATCAAAAGCAATACGAAGCCTTTGGTCGATCACTTCAAGCGACAGCGGGAGGATTCTGGTTTTTTGAGTCGTTTTCAATCCGAGTATGTCCCTCATGTGACATCTTGCATTGATTCGATGATTCAGGGCGATACGGATCTGTTTTTCAAGTCGTTGAAACAGCTTACAAAAGGCCAATTGGAATTCCTTCGCCCGATGATTACGGACAACACTTTGGATTTGTTTATCACCAGTTACGACTTCAACTTTGGCGTGAAGATCTCTGGCTCAGGTGGTGGCGGCTATGTGTTGGGCTTCACTGATGATGTTGACAAAACAAACAAATTGCTTGGCTTTGAAGGCATAGATTCCAATCGCGCTGGCCTTGCAAGGAATGACATGCCTTCAAAGTTTGAGGTAATTTGGCTTTAAATTACTATTTTTGCGGCCCGAATGTCAGCCTTGAAAAACATAGAACTTTGGATTGAACGCACCTTGACCAAGGTCATCGACTTTTTTTATCCACCATTCCGCAAGGTGATGAGCCTGGAACTGTTCCGCTATGGTGCCTGTGGTGGCCTAAACCTCGTCTTGGAGTGGGTGCTGTACTATGTTTTTTATCATTTCATTTTCAAAGGACAAGTCTTTGACCTCGGCTTCATCGCTTTCACGCCCCACATTGCAGCTTTCGTGTTCAAGTTTCCCATCACTTTCCTAACAGGTTTCTGGATGGCGCGTCACATCAGCTTCTCGGGCTCGACATTGAAAGGTAGAACGCAGATAATCAGATATTTCCTTGTGACTGTAGGCAATATCCTTATCAATTATTTCGGCCTGAAACTTTTCGTAGAGGTGTGGCACATTTGGCCGACCGTTTCCTACATCATCATCTCCATCATCTGCGTGACATTCAGCTATTTGACAAATAAGTTCTATTCGTTTAGGGAAGAAAAGAAATAAATCGCCACAATGAGAAAGTTCTTTCTTCTGATGCTCGCCTTCCTCTTTTTGAGCGCTAAGGCCCAAAGCAAAGACGAGACTTTGCCTTTGCCGGATAGCTTAGCAGAACGGCTACAACAAAACCGGAAGGCCGATGAGGCAAGGGCTGAGGCTTTGGATAAGGCAATTATGTTCTATGTGGATGAAAACAGGGTATTGGATGCCCAGCTTTATATTCGAGAATTGGAATCTTTGTCGGAAGAGTTGAAAGAGAATTATTGGAATGCTTTAAGCCTGTATTACAAAAGCCTATGTGCATATTCAAACTATGATTTCTCTGAGTTCTTGTCACTGATAAATGAGTCTTTGCAAATGACGGAAATGCAACGTGACACGAAACGGACGCGCTTGCTGACCACTCGTATTTATTTGGCAAAAAGCGCTTTTTGCCTTCATATCAATCGATTTGCCGAATGCAACGAATATATAGAAAGAGGTGTCAAATTGGCCGAGGACAACAGTTTTTCACAACTCAAGAACAAGCTTCTTAATAATTACGGACTATTGTTGATGAGAATGGAAAAATATGAAGAAGCCATCATACAATTCAAGGCGTTGAATCCGTATGATGTGGAACGGACGGGCGTCTTGCTCAATATCGCCGTCACCTTTGACCAATTGGAACAATATGACTCCGTTTTCTTCTATATTGACTCTCTTATACATTATACCCAGGCAAATAGTGAAAGCAGTATTGTAAGGGGCAACCTTAACAAGGCTTATGGGGTGAAAGCAGCATGTTACATGGAGTTGGAACGGTGGGACGATGCCATACATTGTTTAAGCCTTTCCAGTGAGATGTTGGAAGGATATGAAGATAAAAACTTGCTGGCTATCCATAACTTGCATTTGGCAAGGGCTTATTTTGGAAAAGGGGAGTATGAAAAGTCGCTTTCTGCCATACAAGAAAGCAGAGCCTTGTCAAGAGCAACCCAAAACATTGAAAACGAATGGCTTGCCGTCAAATTTGAATCTGATATTCTGGAAAATATGAAAGACTATGCGAGGGAAGTTGAAAACTTGCGCTACTTCATTGCTTTGTCGGATACTATCAACAACCGTGAAAAACTGGAGAAGATTCAGGAACAGAAGTACCAACAAGAGGCACTGATGATAGAACAGCAATACCAGCTGCAACAACAGACTTCGCGCCAACGGCAACAGAACATCATCATATTGGCTTCTGTCATTGTGATAGTTTCCATACTGATAGCCATACTTATCATGCTGAACAGGAAGCGTTTGGCGGCGGAACTAGAACTTCGTAACCGTGAAATTACAGCCAAGTCGATAGGCAAGATGCAAAGCAACGAGATGCTGAATGATGCTATAGGGAAATTATCCGAAATGGAGAAGCATCCTGAGAAAAACATATTGCCTGGCGTGATTCATGACCTGAAAATGCTTATTGACGCCGACACGAAGAAAGACTTTGATTTGCATTTCATTCAGATGCACCCTGATTTCTACGAAAGGCTTTTGGCAGACTTCCCCAAACTCACCCAAAATGAGCTTCGGCTTTGCGCTTTTGTCAAATCCAACCTCAACATCAAAGAAATAGCGGCCATTAATGGCATTTCGGCGGAATCGGTGAAGACGGCAAGAAAGCGTTTACGCAAATCTTTGAACTTGACGGGCGAAGATATTACGTTGTTGGAGTTTTTATCAAAATACTGATAACCATAGTATTACAATAATGTCCCCCGATTGTTCCCCTATTAATTGGGGTATGTCCCCGTTTTGCACGGCACAAAACGATTGACAAGAATGTGAATCATGGTAAATTTGCCGAAAAAAATGAACGTAATAATGTTGAACTTAAAAATTAAAAAAATGAAAAAGTCATTCACTATCATTGCTGCGGTTGCTTTTTTCATGACAGCAACCGTCAACCTCAGCGCTCAGAGCCGTTGCATCTTGAAGAACGGAAATGGTTCGCAAAGTGTCTTTAGCTATTCTGATGGAATGAAGGCGTTGCAGCGCAATGACCACATGGTAACATTTGTCCCTAATGCCCCAGCGGTTCAAAAAACAAAAAATGTCACAACAACGCATACTTTGACGGTTTATCCGCCTTTGGATGGCAGTTGGGATTATCTCGCAGTCACCGACGGAACTGATCGGGTAGGGGTGCTTTGGCAAGGTCAAGCCGATCAACTGACACTTGATTTGGAAGAAGGAACCTATCAAGTGTTGTCTGGTGGTTGTTTCTTTACCAATGTCAGTTTTTATGATTGCATTTGGGTTAGTGACCTGATTGTTCTAAACGATGATGTTGAAGTCCAGGTGGATTATAACGAGTGCGTTTTTAATTTGAATGTAGACCTCGTCGACGAGAACGGCAATTCATTTGCTGGTTTAAGTTTCTACAATCTGACTTATCAAATCACCTTTGATTGGTTTGATGGAGTGTGGACTACAACGACAGGCGTTTTCGCAGACGGTTATATGCAGCACCTACTCAATGTGAAGTACAACGGCTTTGATGAAAACAGTACTGTAAACCTGGCTGTTATGATGGAGCCGGGCAATCAAAAATCCTATTTCTTCAAAGGCTCTACAAGGGGTATGCATGAAAGCCCGACCTTTGTGGCCACGGCAGAGGATTTGACCGTAATCCAAGAACGGTTTACACTCAACGGCGGCATTGGATCATCTTGCTTCTACCATAACGATGTGAAATCGATTTTCGATCCGAATGGCAATTGGCTAGTCAATGAGGGTTGGATTCCTGAACTTACCTTTGATCAAACCATACCTTACACTATCGTAAGCAATGCCTGGGTTGACAATTCCGGTAATTTTGAGTCGGGTTCCAAGATTCTTTTGATGCCAACGGTTTTTGAAGGGTATGATCCAAATAACAATAACTATCCAAGATATAAGGATTATATTACCACGCCTTTCTATATCGATACTGAAAGAAATGTCGTTAGAGAAGCCAAACCCTTCTTTAGAGAAGGAACCAATTCGGCTTGTTGGCCTAATTATTTTCCTGAAACACCAGCTAGAACGATTCAATCTGAAGAAAAACCAACCTGTTTTGGTGAAAGAACGCCATTGGCCACCTATTATCCTGTGGCATTCAATGCCAACAACACGCCACTCGGCCGAACCTTCTTCTCAGGAGGTTTCTTCTTCAGCGGAGAGCATAGCTGCGAACGTACTTGTGACTATGATTCCTATATCCATATCACTGTTGATGGACAGGAATTCTATAACGACAGCATCTACAGATTCAATTTCGACGACGATGATTATTATGTTGAGCCAAGCAGTGTCATCGTTGAAGCCAACAATGAGCATCTTACCGCTAATGAAGTCGATAAGGCTAATGTCACCCAAGTCGAATTCAACCTTGAAAGGAACGATGCCATGCCTCCTACTATGACCTTCCTTAGAGTACTTGACGATAAAGGTGATGAGAACATTTGGCTTGACAAACTGAGTCAGTCCACGCTCGTTTTCGGTTGCGGTGATTTCACACATCATTTTTCGGAGGAAGGAAACCGTTATGACCATCTTCTCTATGATGCCAAGCCAGATGTGGAGGTGCTTTACAGCTTGGATGGTGACCATTGGCAGCCGCTTGTCTTCGTCGAAGATGAGGGTCTTTTCCATGTGGATTATGGCAATGTCTTCGTTGCTGACCTTGCACAGATTGAAAGCCGTCCCCTTGACAAATGGGTATCACTGAAATTCTCTCTTATTGACGAGGCAGGCAACACTCAGACCCAAACACTCGAAAACGTATTCTTTGCTGGCGAACAGACGAGCGTTAACGAACAATCCAATCTGAGCCATTCCGTTTACCCCAATCCCTTCACTAACGAGGTGAGGATTACCACAGCACAAGGTATGAACGGTATGGCTAATGTCCAAGTTTACAATGTGCTAGGCGAACAGGTTTACTGCAAGACTGTGAACTGCGCAGAAACCAAGGAATTCAGTATTGATGGTGGTGTATGGAAATCAGGAGTTTACTTCTACAGTATTAGCACTGACCAGGCCAGATTGTATGGCAGAATTGTCAAAAAGTAATAGAATTGTCTTCAATTGTCGGACGAACAATTGTAAATGTTTTTTTTGGGGTAAAAGAGTTCGGTAGGGTGCCGGACTCTTTCCGTTTAGAATTTTACTTTGAGCGTGACGGCCACAAGGTTCTTGAATTGCTTTTGCGTGACGGACTCTATGCCTAACTCTCCGGCATCATAAAGGATGTGGTAGGATTGCCCGTAGCTCAGTTCGTAGGCGAAATCGAAGGTGGTGTCGAAGGAAACAGGGACGCTGATTCCGCATGAAGCTTTCTTGACGCTGCCGCCAGTTTCACCCAGTCCGAAAGGACTTCCATAGTAGGCTGCGCCCAATCTCAGATAGGAGTTGCCCAACGACCATTCACTGCCCAAACGGAAGTTGAAGGTTTTCCCGTAGGTTTCTTTAATGACTTCGTTGGTGGCGCTATAGTCGTAGTCGTTGGCCTTGAAACGTGCCGCACCATAGTTGGTGTATTCTGCATCGAGGCTGATGATGCCTTGTTCGCCAACGACAAATGCCATGCTGCCCACCCATTTCAAAGGTTGTATGAAATTGTATTCGTAATGCGAATTGGGACTGATGTATTTGCGGGTGATACTGAGAATCTGTGATTCGGTCTCGGTTTGCCAAGTCTCGTCAAAATTGTATAATGTAGGGGAGTGGAAGGCCGCTCCAAGACGGAGCCAGGGGGTGGCAAGATAGAGTAGACCAACTTTCAGATTGCCACCCAGAGCGTTGCTGCTGAGGTCTTCCTTGTGGTTCCATTGATTAAACTCTGTGTGGGAACCTTCAACTTGGCTTTCCGTGAAGTTCTTTGTGCCCTCCCTTTTGACGTGAGCCAAGTTCACGCTTATGCCGATGAAAAGTTGGTCGAAGTAGTTGGCGCTGCCCGCAAAGGTCCATTCTTCCGAACGTCCCTTGAAGTCGTTTTCCTCGCCTTGCCAAATGTTGCCTTGAGGAACAGGACTGCTGTAATACGGACCGATTTCATCTTCGTAAAGGTCGATGAGATAGGTGCTCCATGCAGGATAGATGTCGTACGGGAAGGCATCTTTAAGCTCAAATTGAGAATAGCCGTCAATTTGGGCTAAATATGAGTCAATCATTGAACTGGTAGGGTTGATGCCCTTGCTCAAAGTGTGTATGTTGTAGTCGTTGGTGCGTGTGAGCCCGATACCGAATTGGGTGGACCGCAGCGGGCGGAAGTTGCTTCTTTGCTTGGCGTTGACATAGCCGATGTTGGGAATGGACAGGCGCATCTTGTTGGCTCCGTTGCTCGTCCCATAATAGGTGGACTGCTGGAAGTTGTCCATCAGGCTGAGGGTGGTGGTGAACTCGTTGCTGCGGTAGATGCCCATCCCGGCTGGGTTGATGCAAATGGAGGTTATGTCGCCGCCTACTGCACCCATTGCGTTGCTCATGCCCAGGGCTTTGGCCGTGCCTTGGTAGAAGGTTTGGGAAAATAGGCAAGCGTCGGCAGCGCCCTGTGCGAATGCAGCTATGATAGACAATAATGCTATGACTGTTGTGAGTGTCTTCTTCATGGTCGAAAGGATAAAAAAAGACTACCTTGCGTTTCGGTCTGCAAAGGTAGTCTTTTTTGTCAAATATCATTTGCGGAAAGCAAATTATCTTCTTCCACCGCCTGAGCCTCCACGGCTTCCGCCAGAGCTGTGGCTACTTGAACTTGAGCTGTGGCTTGAAGAGCTTGAGCTCGAACCACGGCTTCCGCTACTGTAACTGCCACCTGAGCTACGGCTTGAGCTTGAAGAAGAACTTCTCGAAGGAGAGGAATTGCTTCTGTTGTAAGAGCTGCTTGAGGGGCTTGAACTGCTACTTCTGTTATAGCTGCTGCTGGAGCTTCTTCTGCTCGAGTCAGAGGAAGGACGTGATGAAGATGAGTTCGACGGACGCACATATTCTGAGCTGGAGCGTGAAGGACGGCTATTGTTGGGTGAGGTGTAGTTTTGGCGTTCGCCGCTTTGGCTGCCAGGGCGGGCAACTTCCTTCTTGGCAGGGCGTTGAGGAGAGGAACTGCTGCCTACGGTTGGCCTGCTGCTCATCGTGGGACGGCTCATGCTGCTTGAACTGCTACCTACGCGAGCCAAGGATGAACCGGCCGATGCTTGTGGACGGGTCGACATGCTGCCACTACGGCCACTGTTGGGTAAGGCGTGGCTCATCGAGCCAGTGGAGTTGCCGTGTCTGACGCTGGCCACATAGCTGCTTAGACTGCTGCCGCCGATTCCATTATTGTGATGACTTCCGCCATGGTGCCAATCACCGTGATAGTGGTGGTGATGTGGGTGATGCCAGTAATAGTGGCTGTAATAACCCCAACCGTAATGCCAGTAGGGATCCCAACCCCAATAGCTATAGTAGTAAGGATAACCCCAATACCAGTTCCAGCTCCAATAGCTGCTCCAATAGGGGCGGTTGCTCCATCCGTAATAGTAGTTCGGGTAGTAGTCCCAATAGAAGGGATCGTAGCTGTTCACATAGACGTAGGTGTTGCCGCCGCCGTCGTATGTGTAGTAATCGTCATAATAGTCTCTTGTCGAAGAGGCCTGCGTGCCGAAACGCTTGATGCGTGTGGCAAAGTCGGCATCGTAATACGTCTCTGTGGTGGTGTACACCACGCCGTTGGTGTCAGTTACAGTCTCCGTGGTTTGATAAACTGGTTCGGAGTTGTTGACGTAATTCTTGCTGTCGGAATAGTAGGCCTGATAGTCATATTCCGAGTTGCTGCTGATGCTGGGGCTCACGTATGAGCCGTTGCCTCTGGTCATCTGGCCACCAGTATTGTCATAAGGCGAATAGTAGGTGTCATCCTTGGCTGTCTGGCGATTTGCCGAGCAGCCGACAAAGGCCATTAAGGCGATGAGGGAAAGGAATTTTAACGCTTTCATTGTATTGAATGTTTTGTTTGTTTGTCAATAGGTATAGTTATTCATCAAGAAATATACAAATTTCATACCAAAATTTGTTTTTCTCATGATTTTTTTTGGTGTTATAATCTGAAAACTTGACCATCGCTAGGACAGACCTTAATAACCTCAGGATTACCCTTATAATACACGTTTCCAATGCTATAGAGCCATACGGTGAGCCTAGTTCGGGCCCAAACGTATGCATCATTGGTGGAATGCGACTGCACCCTGACAAAGTTGGAATTGAGGTTCTCGGCATGAACCACGCCGTAGCTTCTCATAAGGATTTCGGCGAGTCCTCCCACATTGCCTCTTAAGGTGACCTCGGAGGTGCCGTTGCCGAAGTTGGTTCTCACGTTGTCGCAATCTAAGGCGAGGTCAATGTCACCACAACCTTCATTGATGTTGAGGTTGAAATTGTGAGCCCAAGTGGTGTCGATACTCCAAGTAGTGTCGATGCTTGTCTCTGTCGTGTCGATACTTATTTCTGTATCGATTTTCATCTCGAGCATTCCCTTGATGGAATCGGAGCAGCGCAAGTCGCCCACTGAGGCGAAATTGATCAGGCGCAAGCTGTCGTAATAAACAGTCAGGTCGATGCTGTAGTCGTAGCTGCGCAGCCAGTTGTAGTCGTTTTCGTTTTTGATGTACAAAGTGTCGCCATCAATCTCGGTGGTGACTTTCTCGATGAGGTTCTCTGGACAGGTCAGTTCCAAGCGTGGAAGACTATCATGTACCAGCTTGACGTTCACGTTATTATACATTGAAATGGCGATGAAACGATGCTTCAGCTCACGCTGTTCGGTGATGGGCTCGCCGTTGCTGAACAGGGCATCAACCTTGCTGCATGATGCGACCATCAGACTAACGAGGATAAACAGGATTGCGACGGTATTTCTTTTCATAACGTGGTAAATAGTATTTGTGCTGGATATGATAGCCGATGCCGAAACTGATGAAGTCGGCCTTGATGTCGTAGGTGGTGAAGGCGAGGGTGGCAAACAGGTTGTCGGTGAAATAGTAGCGCACGGCCACCTTCTGGTAAAACAGGAAGGCCTTGGCGAACAGTGCCTCATTGTTGCGCAGGCCGACATTGAACATGAAACTGACGCGGTCGAGCATCATCTCATATGAAACTAGCAGACTGACCTCTGTTTTCCAATCCGGATGGGTGATTTTGCTGCTGTTGTCGATGACCACTTCCGTGCCAAGGCCAAAACGGTCGCGCTCGGTGAGCTGGAACATGAAGTTGGCAGCCAAGTCATGCACGAAATAGTACTGGTGTGTGCCATACTCCTGACTCAAGTCTTTGAAGCCGAGAGTGTATTGGTAGTCGGTGACAAAGTGCCGCTTTCCATCGAATTCAAAGAGGTAGTTTTTGGTGCGTAGTCTCTTATCGATGCGTGCTTTAGGTGGAGCCAAATACCATGACAAGCCGCTGGCAGCACTGAAAATGTTGATGCCCATGTTGGGCGAGCGTGTGGCACCGTTCGAGAAATGGGTCAAGCCCACTGAGGTTACCCAATGCAGCCGGTCGATGATGCGTTGGCGATATTCGAATGACAGGTTGATGGCTGCGTTCACATGCGAGCCAATGGCGTAGTTGTGGAAATTCTCTTTCGGGTCAAACTTGTTGGTGAGATACGACACGCCCACGCCCAGTTTGAAGGTCAGTCTGCTGTTCTCACCCGGGGTGATGGGAAAGTTGATGAAAGGGTAGAGGGCGAACACCTTGCCCAACTCGGCAGAGATGCTGTCGTTGCCGAAACCTGAGTAATAAAAGGTGAACCCGATGGAAGGGTAGTTGTGAAGCACTTCCCAACGGTTTTCGCCGTAGGTATTGCGGTGCAACGAGAACTCGTAGGCGGGCGTATGTCGGCTGTAACGACCTAAGGCTGAGTGGTATTGGTCGTTTTGGAAGTACATGTAACCATAGTGCATCCGCGCCTCAATCTCATAGTTGCGGTGGCTCAATTGTGCATTCGTTGCTTTCCCTATTAATAATAAGGTAAGCAGCACGAAAAAGATATGGCGTTTTTGTCTTTCCATTGGGGCTGCAAAGGTACGAAAAACTATGATAACAGATGGATTCCCTTCGGGAATGGAGTGCCATTATTATTGTTAACCGCGGCGGCTTCAAACGTTTATGATCCGTCAGCTTTACAAACCGTCGCTTTTCACATCAGACACAAACTCCATTCCCGCGCAGCGGGAATCTCAACTTACAATATTATTCCGTACTTTTGCACCTTCAAATAATGATATTATGGATGAAAGATTATCCGCTTTCAAGCGACTATTGGATATCATGGATGCAGTTCGCGCGGGCTGCCCTTGGGACAGCACCCAAACCATTCAAAGCCTGCGCCATCTCACCATCGAAGAGACCTACGAACTCAGCCAAGCCATCCTCAACGACGACCTCAACGAGGTAAAGAAGGAACTCGGCGACCTCATGCTACACCTCGTTTTCTATGCCAAGATAGGGCAGGAGCAGGGTGCCTTCGACATCGCCGACGTGCTCAACGGCATTTGCGAGAAGATGATTGTGCGTCATCCGCATATCTTTGGCAATGAGCATGTTGAGAACGCCGAGCAGGTTGAGCAGAACTGGGAGAAGATCAAGCTGGAGCGCGAGCACAACCGTAGTGTGTTGGGTGGCGTGCCCGAAGGACTGCCGTCGCTGCTGAAGGCTTACCGCATGGCACAGAAGACCGCTGGTGTGGGCTTCCGCTGGCCCGATACGGAGCAGGCTTGGCAGAAGGTGGAGGAGGAGAAAAAAGAACTCTTTGAAGAATTGCAAAAACCTGATAACCAAGACAATGTTGAATCAGAATATGGCGACCTGCTCTTCGCCTTGGCAGCCTACGGTAACTACATCGGTGTGAACCCCGACGACGCCCTCGAAAAGACCAACAAGAAATTCCGCGAGCGTTTCGCCCACGTGGAGCAGCGTGCCCGCGAGCAAGGCAAGGGCGTGCAGCACCTCACTCTCGAGGAGATGATTGCCTACTGGAAAGAAGCAAAATCCAAACTCTAAACTCTCAACTCTAAACTAAAAAAATCACAATCCACGTTGCAACAAACAAAAAATGGTTATATTTGCAGCGCATTTTCGAGAATCATTTAATCAAATCAACTCACTTAATACTAACTAAAATTCAAACAAAATGAAAAAAGTATCTTTACTCATTGCGATGATTGCCTTTGTTTTTGGCAATGCTTTCGCACAGATGAGCTTCGATTTCAACGACGGCGTGGCCGGCGCTAAGATTGCTCAGACCTACGGTGATCCTTGGACCACTTGGAGCAACGCTCCTGGCGGTTCCGAAGACGGTGTCTTTGGTGAAGCTGGTGGCACAATGGCTGCTCATTTCACCTATGGCAATGACCAAGTCGTTATGCTTGGTGACCACTCGACGGGTGTTTACGACCTCGAGTTCGATGCCTACGTACCAGAAGGAAAGAATGGTTACTTCAACGTCCTGCACCACTTCGCTGGTAGCAATAGCACTTGGGCCATGCAGGTCTACATGCACATGACAAACGATGGCCAGAACTCGACCCAAGCTCCCAACCACGGCACTGTACACGCTGGTAGCAATGGTACTTGCGACCTGCCTTGCGTCTATGATGAATGGATGCACTTCCGCGTGCATGTCGATGCCGACAACGACGTTGCCGAACTTTATTTCAATGTTGTAGGCCAGGCTGAAGAGCTTTATGCTACTTGGCAGTGGAGCATGGACAGCTTCGGTGAGAACCAAGCTGACCGCGTCCTCGGCGCTATGGACTTCTTCCCGCCTGAGAATGCCGCTACTTCCGAGTACTACATCGACAACCTCACCGTCACCCTGCAGAGCAACGATGAGGTGCTGCTTCTCGAACCCTTTGAGGAGTACACCGTGGGCAACAAGATTGCTGCTGAAGCCGTTGCTGCTGGTCACGACTGGTGGACCACTTGGAGCAACCAACCTGGTGGAAGCGAAGACGGTGTTGTTGCCAGCTTTGATGGCACCCAATGCGGTCACCTCACCTATGGCAATGACCAAGTCCTTCTCCTTGGCGACGAAGAAAACGGTAACTACGACCTTGAGTTCGACATCCTCGTTCCTGAAGGAAAGAATGGTTACTTCAACATCCTGCACCACTTTGCTGGCTCCAACAGCACTTGGGCTATGCAGTGCTACCTCCATCTGACCAACGATGGTCAGAACTCGACCTCCGCTCCTGGTCAAGGTACCATCCACGCTGGTAGCAATGGTACTGCCACATTGACCAACGTGGCTTATGACCAATGGATGCACTTCCGCTTGAATGTGGACACTGACACCGATGTCGCCACCTATTATTATACCGCTCCTGGTGAAGAAGAAGTGCTCGTTTGCACTTGGCAGTGGAGCTTGGACAGCTTCGGTAATAACACGGTTGGTCGTACACTTGCTGCAATGAACTTCTATCCGCCTGAGAATGCTGCCACTTCCGAGTACTATCTCGACAACTTCAGCTTCAAGAAGATCGGTGGCGAAAGCGCTCCTGATATTAATATCACTCCTGCAGCAGTCAATGAAGAACTCGCTGAAGATGACATGACCACTGTTGACATCGTCATCAACAACGATGGTAACTCCATCGGCGACTGGGCCGGCTGGCTTGACTTCGGTCAAGGTGGCACTGGATCACAGAGCGCTGACCTTTACTACCACAATGGTGATGTCGAAAGCGCCACTGGTATTGGTTCATCCGATGCTTACACTCGTGAGTTTGGTATCCGTCTGCCCGCCACCGCTTATGCCGGTGCCGCTATGGGTATGAAAATCACTTCGGCTAAGTTCTATGTAAATCAGTATACAGCAACTGACTACAACTATGTTTTCCGTGTCTATGGTCAAGGTCTCCATAATCAACCTGGTGAACTTCTCGCCGAGAAGACCGTCAATACAACGACTTCTATGGATTGGATTACCGCTACCTTCGATGAGCCTGTCTATATGACCGGTCAAGCCATGTGGGTAACCGTGCAACTCGAACAGAGTGCCGAGCAATATCCTATGACTATGGACAGCGGTGAATATGGTGAGGAAGCTGATGGCAACTGGCTCAGCACCAATGGCAATAGCTTCAGCCACTGCTACAGCGCTGGTAACTTCGGCGGCGCCTGGATGATGAATGTCATCTGCAATGGTGAACTCATTCCTGCCACTTGGGCTACTATCAACAAGACTGAAGGTTCCATCATGGGTGGTCAAAGCGAGACCATCACCCTCAGCCTGAACTCCATTGGTCTTAGCATGGGTACCAACTATGAAGCCAACCTTATCATTAACACCAATGATGTCGAAATGGCTCACGTTGAAATCCCTGTCACCCTCGCCGTCACTGATGGTGTGGTTGAAAACAACGGTGTTGAATTAGCTAGCATCTATCCCAACCCCGCCACTTCGCAGGTCACCCTCGAAGGCGAGAACCTGAACAGCGTGGCCATCTACAATGTGGCTGGTCAGCTTGTCCGCGTGGTGAAGCTCAACAACATGGTCAACAACATCGACATGAATGTTGAGGCTGGTGTCTACTTCTTCAGCATCTACGACAACAATGGCCGCAACAACGTCCAACGCGTTGTCATCGTGAAGTAATCAATCCACTGGATTGAATGAAAAAACCGCTCCGTTTGGGGCGGTTTTTTTGTTTGTTTTGCCTGCCGGGGTTCGTTGAATCCCCCTAGCCCCCTTTGCAAAGGGGGAACTGCCTACCGGGCGCTGGTGTAAATGGCAAATAAAAAATCAACAATTTTTCGTAATTATTTTTCATCAGTTTTTCGTAATTAGTTTTCATCAGTTTTGGATTGTTTTGAGGAAGTCAGCGGTTGAAGCGGA
>JAFRRE010000149.1 GCA_017428285.1 Bacteroidales bacterium
GACAAACACGCCTTCCATGGCTTCGATGCTACCGTTTGTGACAGGAAGGTAAACGCCATACGCATCCATGGTGTAGAAGTTGGTGGTGATACCGGAATTGCTAGTGGTGAGGTAGGCAGTCTCAGCGAAGGGGTTGCCCAGGAGGTTCCAACCTGGCAAATCAATGGTAAAGCCATCGCCTTCCTCGTAATAGGCCAACGGGATGGTTTCCTCGCCAGAGTGGCGGCCTGTGCCGGTGAAGACCAAGGTGACATCATTCAGGTTGGCGTAGAGGTAGCCCTTGCCAGATTCAAGGAGGCTGAAGGCGCCAGGATTGTTATTTGCGTCTATATAGTTGACCCATTCCAAATCCCTATTGTGATCGAAATAATAGAGGTCGTAGCTACCGATACTGGAAACCATGTTGGCAGTAGCATCGCCTTCGATGGTAACAGCCGTGGGAGCAATGTCGCCAATAGGCGAAGCGATGAGGTAGAAATTAGAAGCTCCTTCTTCAGCATTACTCCAACCAGCAATGGGCTTGAAGTATTGCTCAATCACAGGTTCAGCAACAACCACTGTGGAAGAAGTGGCTTCGTATGGGAGGAGTTCAACATCGTAGCTTAAGTTGCCTTCGTGAGGTACGGCAGTGAAGGTGTACTCGCCAGTTTCAGCCAACACGGTGAATTGTGCCGAGAAGACAACACCTTCGGTAGAAACACTGTTGTTGTTGTCACTGATTATCATAGCCAATTGAACCGCATTGGCAAGTGTACCAGGCATCATGAATGCACCATTCTGCTGTGCTTTTGTGGCAACAGGACCATAAACTTGGCTATTAGCAACGTATTCAAATGCGGTATTGTCATAGGTGATATCCAAGATAAGGCCAGTGAAACCGTTCCAAGTTCCACTGGTAGGAGCAGTCAGCACGCCTTCCACGGTGATGAAATCACCAGGAGCTGCATTGGCCGGGGCGTTCACGGTGAACTGGACTGCGTTCGGGTTGGAAGTCACGGTCACGTTGATTTCGGCAGTGATATCGGGATTCGAGACGGAGGTGATGGTGATGGTGGTCGTACCCACGCTGACGCCGGTCACAACACCCTCTGCGTCGACGGTGGCAATGGCCGTGTTGGCAGAAGTGAAGGTGACAGACAGGTCGGTGGCATTGGCAGGTAACACTGTATACTCGATGGTGGCAGTCTCGCCAGTGATTATCGTAATGTCGTAAGCAACGACGTTGATTTCCTCGACATCAATGTTCGTCACGGTCACGGTTAAGGTACCGGTGACACCCGAGCCGTCGGTGGCGGCGATGGTGATGGTAGTGGTGCCAGCGGCCACGCCGGTCACTACGCCATTTTCATTGACGGTGGCGACACTCTCGTCAGCCGAGCTGAAGGTGACGGCCGTATTGGTGGCATCTTCAGGAAGCACGGTGAAGACGATGGAGTAAGTAGCACCTACATTCATCTCGATTTCGGTGGGATTCACCGTGATGCTTTCGACGGGAACAGCAGCAATTTCAGGCGTGGTGAAGAAGGAACTGTAACTCCAATCGGTATTATTACCTTCGCCGTCGCAGTCGACACCCTGCACTTGCCATTCGTAAATACTTTCAGATTCAAGTTGGGTAAAGCCGAGGCTTAGCGTGTTGCCATTGGCGGTGGCAGTCATCCAATCGGTACCTTCGGTGACAGGGTCATCAGAGGAAATGACAAAATTGTCAAGATAGAGTCTATACATATCATTAGAGAGATATGCAATGACAAAACTCGTGGCACCCACGGGAACTTCGCTTGTGTATTGCTCCCAATCCGTGTTTGAAACTGTTACTGCATCTTCCGCGACCACATCATCTCCAACAATGTAAAGCAGTTCAAAGGTTTCAGGATAAGTAGCACTTGCGACTTTATAATCGAATGTCAAAGTCTCGCTGTGTTGTGTCGGTCTTGGGAAATCAGGAGAAAACAGGTATTGAGGAGGGTTGGTATTATAAGAGAACACCCAACAAACGTCAGTTTGAGTATCATCTGTATAGTAGAAACTACTATTATCATCCGCATATAATGACCCCCAGTCGCCTATATTATCAGGAGTCAGGGGCTCGTTGATGTAGTATCCATCAAAAGCAGGTATCCTGTATTGCACATTGTAGCTGTCATGATAACCCGTCCAGCTGAGTTCGGCAGAACTGCTTGTGAGCTCCACGGTGAGGTCAGTAGGAATAAGATCACAATAGGAAGGTGTGCTGAAAATGTTGCTGCTCCAGTCGCTCTCACCAAGACCACTGCAAACACCTTGCACCTGAACCTCGTAAGAGGTTCCCTCGGTCAAACCTTCAATCGTGTACGGAGAAGTAACGCCAGTGATAGTTTGATTCCAACTGCCACTTAATACAGAGATGTCATCGATACAGAAAATGAAGGCATCGTTAGAAACACATTGGATGGCAAGCTGAATAGTCTGGCCATTGTATGCCGACAAATCATAGCTGTATTGCGTCCAAGTTGTAGTAGGAGTAATCGATGTAGAGGCACTTCCTGCCAAATAGGATGATAATGAACCATTAGCACCGTAAACACCTACTCTAAAAGCTTCGGGATAGGAGTCAGTGTATTGCTTAGCCCAGAATGAAAACACATCTCCAGTTTCGATAGTGAGTGAAGGCAGTATGAAAAAGTCATTGTTAGGAGGCGTTGTGGCGGCAAAGCATGCACCAAAGGCATTGCCCCCATGTGCGTTCAAGCTACTAACCACATCGTTCTGGAAAGCGATAAAGGCGCCAGTGTATTGTTGATTTGTGAATTCAAGATCTTGAATACCATAGGTGCCTGAGCCGTCGCCGTCATACGTGGTGCAGGGCGAGAATTCATCAACCGCAAAAGGTGTAGCCGATTCGAAGTCATAGGTAAATTTCGAGGATAATTCTCTGTAGCGAAGGTTGTAACTGTCGCAATCGCCTTCCCAACTGACCGTGGCAGCAGAAGGAGTAGCACTAACGGTCACGCTGGTAGGTTCGTCGCAACTAGGAATCTCATATGTGACTTGAATATTAGACAAATACAAGGCTCTAGTATTAGGACTACTCGAGCCTTTCAACGTCACCACAATATTTCCTGAGGTATAATTCAAATTGGTAGCAGAGTAAGTAGCAGAGGATGTTGTCAAGTTACCGCTTTTTACAGTGTTTCCATTAACTGAAATGCTATAAGAAGAAGAAGAAGCATTTTGTGTTACATAACCTGTAATAGAAACACCCGTCACTATAACATTTTGACCAAAACTTGAGATAGGTGTCTGAATTGTCCAATTTGAAGCTTGTGGATTATTTTTTGAACCAACCTGGATTCTCGTAGCAGTAGCACCAATGTAAGTCGAGCTAGAATATGTCCAGTCGATGTTGTTGATTGTCTTAGTACCACCATTTGTACTCCATCCAGAGGTTGGAATACTGGAGAAAGAATACGTATACGTGGCCCTGTCGCCTCTATCGCCTCTGTCGTTTGAGAGGGTCATCAACGAAGCCACTTTATAAGGCTTCGCATCAGAAGCGCTCTTCATTTTGAGTTCAGTAGAAACCTTTTTGGTCTTCTTTGTGAGCGCCTTTGTTTGTGCATTCATTGCCAGCGGCACGCATAGGGCCACCAGCAACATGATGAGTAATGATTTTCTTTTCATTGTAATTGTTTTGTTGTTAGTACTTTGATTTATTTTTGTTTGTTCTTTTCTTATGTGGCTATCGGCCGTCAGCTATCAGCTATCAGCTTGGTTGAACCGGGCTGATTGCTGATGGCTGAAATCGAAGATTCAACGTAGTTAAAGCTGACTGCTATATTATAATCTCGCGTCTTTTATGTAATCTATTTATGTTCATTTATTTAATTTCGGGCTGCAAAAATAGTGAAAATTAATGACATACAAGTAACAGTTTAAAATTAATTTCATTTTTTTTGACTTGGGACTTGTGTGGCTATCAGCCGTCAGCTATCAGCTATCAGCTTGGTTGCACTGGGCTGAAAGCAGACTGCTGATGGCTGATGGCTATACATTGTCTTGCGTCATTTATATGAACTAAATTCGCACATTCACTTAGCTATTAATTCTACTAGTTCATGATTGCTCTCAACAGCAGTGTGACATCTATCACGTTGACACTTCCGTCACCATTATAATCGGCATTCAGCAGGGCTTGGCCCGTGAGTTGGGTCCCTCCCATACAGTGACGCAGAAGGAGCGTGACATCAATCACGTTGAGGCTTCCATTTCCGTCAACGTCGCCAGGGATGCCGTCGGGCAAGGTGGTGAAGCTCACCTGCTCGCCGTAGGCGGTGCCGACGCTGTTGGTGGCGTAGGCGCGCACGTAGTAGGTGGTGTTGGCAGCGAGGCCGGTCATCGCGCTGGTGAAACTGCCCGTGCCTGTGCCGTCGGTGGTATGGCTACCGCTGACCGTCGGGTTCTGCAAAGTGCTCCAGCAGATGCCGCGTGCCGTGACGGTGGCGCCGCCGTCAGCCGTGACATTACCACCGCCCGTGGCCGTGGTCTTGTCCACATCGCTGATGGCTGTGGTGGTCACGGTAGGTGCCACTGCCGGGTTGGCAACAGTGATCTGTTGGATGTCGGTCACCTTGTTATAACCGAACACGCAAAGGGTCAAGGTTTGGCCTGCAGTAAGCGTACCGTTGATGGTGATGGTGGCGGTGTTGTTGCTCACCGTGGCTTTGCCGAGGATGTTGTGGTCGGCGTCGGTGATGGTGGCAAGAGCGCCATTGCCGTTGGTCACATTGACGGTGTAGGTGGTAGCGCTGGCCATAATTGTTCCATCGTGGGTGACGGTCATGGCGGTCGGGGTCTTGGTGCGGAGCATCAGGCTCGGGTCGCCGTAGAGAATCCATGATTGGTAGGTGCCAACAGCAGATTGCGTTGAAGTGCTGTAATGGTCAAACATACCCATAATACCGTTGATGGCTACTCCACCCCAAGTGTGCTTGATATTGCTACTGTTGCTTTCGACCAAAAGATCAATGCATTCATCTTGTCCCCACATCGGCGGATCCCAAGGCTGTTCGATGTATGACATCAGGGTACCAATGGCACCAGTAGGATTGTTATTGTTCGTGGCATTCATCCAAGCCTCAGCGAAGCAGTCGCTACTGTGGTCGTATTTACCTACCAAACAGGCCACCGAAAAGATGAAAGGCAGCTTGTTTTCGTTGGTCAAGGCATTGACATGGGAAACAGCATAATAGACATATCCAGAGCTGTTTGCACCCCAAGCGGTTTCCTGACCGTGGTTGCAGTAGTTGATAATGCCAACGCCGCTATTGATGTCAGAAGAAATGGTTGCTGCTGTTGCACTATATCCTGTTAGGTTGGCATAACGTTGATACACGGTGGAATAACCATAGTTCAACAGGTCGGTACGGATATTGTTCATGTGGACATAGTCGTCCTCATTGTTGTGTGCTGACGGGGATTGACCTTCTTTTCTTGCGATACCCTCACCTAATTGAAGCCAAGTGGCTGAGGTAGTAAGGTCACGTTCGTAAGTGATGGCACGCTGGCACTGTGTGGTCACGCGGGCTGCGGTGCTGGCGGAGAAACGACCGATGAAAACATCGTTGTAAACATCGCTACCGACAATTTGTCCGTAGGCGTTGTCGCCCAAACCACTGTAGGAAGAGCCACCGCCTGAGTAGGAATAACCCGGAATCTGGGCCACATCGCCGACGAGCAGCACATGGGTCAGGTTATTGTTGGCGTTGTATTGGTTCTTGATATAGGTCTGGATGGCCGAATAGCTGGAACCTGCGGTGCTGGTGCCCACAATGGTGGTGTTCACGCCACGGGTCTTCTTCCAGTTGATGAAGTCGGTCATGTAGCTGATGAAGTTGTCGTAGCAAATGATGAGCAGGTCGCCTTCCTCATCCACGGGCGTGTATTTTGACATGCCAGCTTCGTAGTTGATGAAGTGACGCTGATAGACGCTCTTGAAATCGGGATCCAGCTTCACGACATTGCTGCGGCGGGATTCCATCACATTGGTGCCATTGTCATCGAGTTTGTACATCTCCACGGTCATGTCGTAATACACACGGAGGGTCTTGGTGACGGGGTTGTAGGCAAAGGGATAGACCACCATGTTCTGGCCACGGAAGTCGCGGATGATGTAGGGCTCATACATGCCCACGTTGTTAGTCGGGAAGAAGGCATCCTGGCTATAGCATTCGCCGTAGGTGTAAGGCACCGTGGCAGGGTCGATGGAACGCGGGAAGTCGCCCTTCGATGGAGCCACTTCGATGCCTTCGAAGTCCTGATACTTTGCGTTAACGACACGGATGTCCATGCGGGCACGGTCGCCGATCATTACGGGAATACCCGTCATGGGCACGTTGGGTTCGCCTGCCTCAGCCGTGCTGACGGCCTTGGGCATGGTGACAACATAAGCCTCACCACGAGGCGTGTTCACGGCAGTCGTATAGAATCCCGGAACCTGGAGTCTGACTTGGATCTGGTCTTCCGAAGAAGAGACCAGCACCTTCTTGAAGGACTCAGGTGTGCTACTGGTAATACTCGTCCATTCTTGCGCCATGGCTGTCAGGGCAAGGCAAAGAATGAAGAATGAAAGGAGTGTTTTTTTCATTTGGTAAAGGTATTAAAATTCAAGATTTAAAGATTTAAGATTCAAGATTCGGTTTTAGGAATTCAAAGAGTCTATGGTTTGTTGTGCTTGTTTTTTGGGTTCGCGTCGGGTGTCCCAGAAATCAGCTATATGTATGGTGTCATCTTCTACGTAGTAAACAATCTTATTCAAGCGGTTCACCACAATGCTTCTGAAGCAGTCAGGAAAGTCGGCCAACAATGGTTCAACAGATCCTAGGTAAGGGTTGCTTTGCAGTAGTAATTCGACACGATTCACTTCGTCTCGGAAGTTTTCTTTCACCGTAAGGCTAAAGTTCTTCCGAATGTAGGTCGCAGTCTCACGCAAGGCTTCCCAAGCCTGTTTGTGCCAGATCACATTCATCTTCATCATACAGATTCGGCAAACTCAACAGGGGTAAAACCAAGCTCCTCATCCAACATTTTCATCACTTCATCATGCGTGTAGTAATTGCCTTCAGCGAAGTCACGCTTCGATTGGGCAATCCTTTCGTGCAGCTCTTCAATCGTGTAAGGCACCAGGCTCTCGGCTTCTTCCACATCGGCGTGCTCCACGAGATGCGCCGCCAGCCAACGTTGGTTGCTTGGTGTGAGTGCACCGTAGAGATATTCCAACAGGCTTGTCAAGGTTGCTTCGCTCATCGTTTTGCTCTTTTGTTTTGTTAATTGATTATTAATTCAAGATTTAAAGATTTAAGATTCAAGATTCGGCTGTCAGCCGTCAGCTATCAGCTTGGTGAGGCCAAAGCTGATAGCTGTTGGCTTTACATCATCTCGCGTCATTTATATAAACTAAATCTGCACATTCACTTAGCTATTAATTCTATTAGTTCATGATTGCTCTCAATAGCAGTGTGACATCTATCACGTTGACACTACCGTCACCATTGTAATCGGCATTCAGCAGGGCCTGACCCGTGAGTTGGTTTCCTCCCATACAATGACGCAGAAGGAGCGTGACATCAATCACATTGAGGCTTCCGTTTCCGTCCACATCTCCAGGGATGCCGTCGGGCAAAGTGGTGAAGCTCACTTGCTCGCCGTAGGCAGTGCCGGCGCTGTTGGTGGCGTAGGCGCGCACGTAGTAGGTGGTGTTGGCGGTAAGGCCGGTCATGCTGCTGGTGAAGCTGCCCGTGCCCGTGCCGTCGGTGGTATGGCTGCCATCAACGGTGGGGTTCTGCGAAGTGCTCCAGCAGATGCCACGTGCCGTAACGGTGGCGCCGCCGTCAGCGGTGACGTTGCCGCCGCCGGTGGCGGTGTTCTTGTCGATGTTGCTGATAGCTGTGGTGGTCAAGGTAGGTGCCGTTGCAGGAGTGACAACCGTGATGGTGCCGAAATAGGGTTGGTATTGCTGGCGGGTAACGACAACATATAAAGTTCCGCTGCTGGGGATGGCGTTGGTGAAGTTCACCGTAGCCACACCCGATGAGTTGGCCTCGGCTACGCCGTAGATGACCGAGCTGTTGTCGGTGACGGCGACATAGGAACCAGCCAAGGCGTTAACGGTGATGGAGGTGGTACCAGCGTTGACGGTGCTGGGTATCGTCACAGTGTTCGCTTCCGGCTTGGTGATGTAAGGCATCACGGAACCATCGCCGAAGGTGTGGTAGAACTGGAAGTAATAGTGGGCCGAGTTGTTGCAGTCGCCACCTTCGCCACTACCTGAAATTCCGGAATTGGAGTTACCGTTGGTAACAGCCTGCTGTACAGCGAGGTTGCCCAAGTACATCAAAGCTGAAGCTGAATTCCAGTATTGGTCGGCGAACATCACGTCGTAGACACCCTTTGACGAGCCTGATACGGAAGGAGCGTTGCCTGCCGAATAGGAGTGTGCTCCTACTGCCCAGTAGAAGTCTTCGTACCAGTAGGAATAAGGTGAGCAGCCCACGTAAGCAATGGCACCCGCGTTAGGCACACGAATCATAGCCTCTGCGAAGCAGGCGTTGGTGCCAATTGCAGAACCAGGAGAATAGTCAGTCGTGGTGTTGTTGAAGTTACCCGTCAGACAGCAGTTGCCAACGCCAAAGAAATACTTGCCAGTGTTGGTCAACGAGGCAACCTGGGTAGCAGACAATTTGGGCTGATACCATTCCTGCTTGTCACCGTGAGCGGTATAATTCAGGAAGCAGACGCCGTTGTTGATGCCTTGGTAGCAGCCGTTGTTGGTGCCGCTATAACCGGCAGTAGAGCTTGTCGAAATAGTGGCTTTAATAGTGCCACTTCCAAAACCGCCGTAGGTGGTGTTGCTTGACTTGAAGTAGTTGGTGGTGGCGTAGTTGATGGTGGGCTTGGCCACGCGACTTGTCCAAGTGGCATCCCAGCCACCGACAAGGATAACATTGTTCAGGTAGTCGCCGCCATCAGTGAACTCGAATTTCTCGTAGGTCAACACCTTATTAATATAGTTGGTCAGGTGTGTGGTGTTCTCAACCGAAATACGGCTATAGTACATGTCCGGGAAATAATTGTTTGTGCTTGTCGAGAAATTGACACTTGCATAACCGAGGTCAGAAGCGCAATTGCCAATGTCGGAATCGATGTTTTTGGTCATATATTGCGGCACTTGTCCCGTGTCACCAATCACAATCAGATAAGTGTAGGCGTTGCCTGCTGTGACAGAAGCATTGTATTTCGTCTTGATGAAAGAGGCGATGGCGCTTGCTGAAGTTCCGGTTTCAGAGGTGTAGAAAATGTCCACATAGTAGCCTTTCTGGAGTTTCCATTCCAGCCAGCTGTTTAGGGCAGCATTGCCTTGGAAGCCCGAATAGCAGATCACCAGCATCTTGACCGGCGTGTTGTAAAAGTCGGGGTGGTCGGTGTAGGCATCCCTGGTTCCGCCCATCAGCATATCCACATTGAAGATTTGGTCGTAGACGCCTTGGAAGGCAACGTTAGCGGTGCTCTTGAACATCTGCATCGTGCCTTCGGCGTCGCCGTTTTGGAAATCAACGCTCAACTCGATGTCGTTGAACACCTTCACGGTGCCGGCAGTGGGGTTGTAACGCACGGGTTTCACGATGATTCGTCCGAGGGTGATGCCACGCATGGTGCCGAGCACCTCGACCGAGGCAATCGGGTCGTCGTTGTAGCTGTTGCGGGCGTAGGCGGCCTCGCTGAAAGCATATTCCACCGTGCTCGGGTCAACGTTCTTGCGGACAGGAGCCTGCATGGCGGAAACTGTGCCGATGCCGTAGTCGCTCAAGGTGTATTCCGTTTCGGAATGGCCACCTACCGAGACAACGGGCGTAGCGCCTGTGGGGATGGCGATGAGCCTGGTAAACATTGGCAGTTGAGGCTCACCAACGTTACCGTTGGGATAGGTGCCTTCGATGGAGAGTTCCGAGAGCTCACCACGTGTGGTTTCGATCGTGGTGGCATCAAGGCTGGAAAAAGAGAAGCTGGCTTTGAAGCCGCTCATGTCGCTCTTTGCACATTCGACCTTGTCGGCCGAGCGCAACTGAATCTTTTGCTGTGCGATGGCACTGACACTGAGTATCAGCGACATTGCGATAAAGAAAAGTTTCTTCATAATTGATTTAAAAATTTGTAAATAATTGTATTTCAGATTTTTAGATTTTTTGCCAATTTTATAGTTTAAGCGGACAAAGATAAGCATTTTTCTGATGCATCCTACATTTTTTTAATTTTTTCAAGTTTCGCACATCCCTACGGGATGCAAAAGGTTGGTGTTGTCTGTTTCACCGATAGCAATTGACTACGTCGAAATGCTTTGCATTCGGCGAAGCCAATCTGCGATTTCAGCGTAGCTAATCTTCGATTTCCCTAAGGGATTAGTCGGACGCTGGTGAAGAGCATCCCATCGGGATGCGCATCGTGTAAAAACGAAACCTTTTGGGATTAGGGGTTTCGAGGTGGAAAAGGATTCGGCTTGCAGAGGTTCCCTGCGGGAACGGAGTGGTGTCATTAATCAACCAGCGGCGGCAGGTAACGCTTACTGATGGTAAACGTTACAAGCCGCCGCTAATTACAAATTAATTGTTCCTTTTGCCTAAGGGAATCTCATTGCAGGCTTGGGCTTATTTCACCGTCGCTGCCCACTTCTCGATATCGGCCTTGTTGATGCGGTTCAAGAGCTTGCCGTCGCCGAACTTGTACTTCGGATAGGCAGCCTTGAGGTCCTTGCAGGCCTGGTCGATGCTGCTACCACCCGAGGTGGCGAAAGGCACGATGGTCTTGCCCGTGAAGTCGTTGGCCTCGAGGAAGGTGTTGATGATGGTCGGGGCGGTGTACCACCAGATGGGGAAGCCGACATACACCACGTCATACTGGGCGAAGTTCTTCACCTTGCCACCGTCTTTGAGGGCCGGACGCGAACTCTTATCGTTCATCTCGATGGTCGAGCGCGATTTCTTGTCGCGCCAGTCGAGGTCGGCATCGGTGTAGAGTTTTTCAGGGGTGATTTCGAAGAGGTCGGCACCGATGATGCCCGCCAGTTCGTTGGCGGCATTGCGGGTCACGCCCGAAGCCGAGAAATAGGTCACTAATGCTTTCATGTTTTTACATTGTTTGGTTTCGTTTGACTTTGAACAGCAGTCTTTTTTCGATTCGTTCTTTGCCTTCGAGCAGCAGTCTTGAGCCGTGGCACCAAGCGTCATCGCTGCAAGGACAATCAATAATGCTATCTTTTTCATTTGTAGTAGGTTTTGAATTTCGACTGCAAAAATACACTTTTTTTTCGGTATGTCGATTTCCTTTGCTATTTTTGCAAGGTGCGACAGCCCAATAACTGAACAACTGAATAATTCTCAATTATCAATTATCAATTATAAACTGATTACCATGGACATAACGAACATCTTAGGCGCTTTGACGGGCAATGATGCCATCGACGCCATCTCGCAAAACCTCAAAATCGACCAGAAGCAAGTGTCTTCGGTCGTCACCGCAGCCATGCCTTATCTGTTAGGCGCGATGCAAAAGAACGCTTCCTCGCAAGCTGGCGCGGCCTCCTTGGCCGATGCCCTCGGCTACCATGCCGGCAACGCAGGCAACATCATCAACAACCTGAAGGCCGCCGACCTCACCGATGGCAACAAGATCCTGAGCCATATTTTTGGCGGCAACCTCTCTTCCATATTGGGCGGCATCTCCAAGAACACGGGCGTGGGCTCCAATGCAGTGGGCAGCATCCTCGCCTCCATCGCCCCAAGCCTGCTCGCCTTGCTGGGTAAAGGACAGCAAAGCAGCGGCACCAACGCAGCCGGACTGGAGAGCATGTTAGGCACAATCCTGGGCGGCATGTCATCAGGCGGTGGCAACAGTAACATGGGCGGCTTGGGAAGCATCCTGGGTGGCCTGGGAAGCATCTTCGGGAAGTAGTAAGCCTGAGATTCCCTTGCGGGAATGGAACTCGTTCGTTTTCTATAGGCGGCGGCTTGTGAAGCTTACGAGAAGTCAACTTGTTTATGCCGCCGCGTGATAAATTATGTCTCAACTCCATTCCCGCAAGGGAATCTATTAAAATATGCAGTTTAATTTTGAACAGTCACTTATGAAAAACACTTTATCCTTATGTAGAATAGCAGCATGCATTGTCTTATCCATTCTATTTCTGGGAGTTATGGCGACGACACCTCTGCATGCACAAGAATTGATCACCATAGAGGGTTTTTATTATCAGATCAATGGCGACGGCGTTTCCGCAACCCTTGCAGGCCATGTTGACGGCACAGCGGTGGCGGGTGAAATAAACATCCCGACAACCATCAGTTACAATGGGAAAGACTATGCCGTGACCAGGATTGGAAATAACGCTTTCATATCGTGCGGAAGCCTGACGGGTCACCTAACCATTCCCAACACAGTGACGTTTATTGGCGAGAATGCATTCTTGGCCTGCAGCGGATTGACCGAGTTAGACCTGGGCAACTCCTTAGACACCATTGGACCTGCCGCATTCTATGGTTGCAAGGGCCTTACTGGCTCCTTGACCATTCCCAATTCCGTGAGGGCTATTCATTATGCTGCTTTCTATGGTTGCACCGGGTTTACCGGTTCGTTGACTATCGGCAACGCTTTGACGCGCATAGAATCCGGGGTGTTTTATAATTGCAAAGGCTTTTCCAGCCTGACTATCGGCAATGCCGTGCAATCCATTGCCACCTCCGCCTTTTGGGGTTGCAAGGGCTTCACCAGTTCCCTGACCATCCCAAATTCCGTAAAAAGCATTGAACCAAATGCATTCCACAATTGCAGCGGATTTACAGACACTTTGACCCTGGGTAATGCATTGGAAAGCATTGGAGGAAGGGCATTCTGGAATTGCAGCGGGTTTACCGAGGTCGTTTCCTTGGCTACAGAACCGCCCGTGTTTTCGTTTGAGGAAGTGTTTGAGGGATGCCATTGCACAACGCTCACCGTTCCTTGCCATTGCATTCCTGTCTACGAAAACTCGGAATGGCACGACTATTTCCCCACAATCATCGAAGATTGTAGCATTGTGCCCGAACTTGACAAGGAGATGGCCACCGTTTACCCCAATCCGACCTGTGGAACACTTCACATTGAGGCTGAAAACATCGAAGCCATCAGCGTTTACAATCTGTTGGGAGAAAAGTTGCTTGAAGCGTCAGCAAGCGGCAACGCCTTCGAATACGACTTCAGTCCCCAAGTGGCTGGAGTTTATTTCATTCGCATCCAAACGGGAAAGGGTATTGTGACCAAACGGGTTATGGTAAATGATTAAAAAATTAGGCGGCCGTTAGCGACCGCCTAATTTTTTATTCCACAATCGTCATTTCATCAATGAGGTGCCCTGCACCGGCGAATTTGTCGATAATGAAGAGCACATAGCGGATATCGACGCTGATGTTGCGACAGATGTCGGGGTCGTAGATGAGGTCGCTCATCGTGCCTTCCCAGCAGCGGTCGAAGTTGAGGCCAAGGAGTTGTCCCTCAGCGTTCAAGATGGGGCTGCCTGAGTTGCCGCCCGTGGTGTGTACGCTGGCGGTGAAGGCCACATGCATGGTGCCGTCCTTGTCGGCATAGCGGCCGTAATCCTTATTAATATACAGCTGCTTCAGGCGCGGCTCCACCACATAGTCGTAGATGTCGGGGTTCTCCTTCTGCATGATGCCTTCGAGTGTGGTGAAGTGGCGGTAGGTCTTGCCGTCCTGCGGCTTGAAGCCTTCGATCTTGCCGTAGGTGACGCGCAAGGTGAAGTTGGCGTCGGGGAAGAGGCGCTTGTCGGGCTGCATGTCCATCTGGCCTTTCATGTAGATGCGACGCAGGCGGTCGTTGTCCTTGGTGATGCTGGAGATGTGGGCGTAGACATTGTCGCGATAGAAGCCAATCAGACTCTGGTAGACCTTCATCGCGGGGTCGTTGGCCAACTTCTTGGCCTTGCTGGGCTTGAAGTCGTCCAACAGCTCGTTCACCTTTTCCTCATCAACAAACATCGACTTGGCAAAGAGCTTGTCGACATATCCGTCAACGTCCTTGATGTCGTTGAGGAAGGCGGGTCGGAAGTCGGCGGGCTGGGCTTTCAGGTACTCGTTGAACACCATGACGGCTACCTCGCGGTCGATGGGTTCATAATAGTCCTTGAAGAAGCTGGCAGAGGTGGCTTTCAGCTGATGCAACATGCGGTCGATGTCTTCCTGCGGAGTGTCCTTGGTCACCTCGGAGAGCTTGGCAAAACGACCTGCGAAAGTGACCAACTCGATGCGCAGTCCTGCTTCGGCCATATAGGTGTAGGCCAGCTGGTAAGGCTCCAAATCCTTATAGTTTTTCTTGAAGTCTTTCAGTAGGTCGATATACATATAGCGGTTGCGTGCGCCCAAGGCCCATTCCTGGAAGTTCTTCTCGAAAGCCTGTTTCTTCTCCACGCCGTGGAAGTGATTAATGCCTTCGGTCACACCCATCCATTTCTTCCAGCCATTGCCGAGACCGGCGTGCTTGGAGGCATACTGGATGCGCACCTTGGGGTCTTGCTCCTGGTATTTGTTGTAGATGTCGAGCACCTTGCCGCGCAGGTCGACCATGATGGGGTCGATGAGGTTGGCCTCTTGGTCGACGGCCACGGCAGGCAGGTATTCGTTGGTGCGGGCGGGATAGCCGAACACGAAGGCGAAGTCGCCTTCATCGGCACCTTTCAGCGAGATGTCGAGATGCTTGGCGGGCTTGTAAGGCACATTGTCCTTGTCGTACACGGCGGGGCGGCCGTCCTTGTCGGCATAAACGCGGAAGATGCTGAAGTCGCCCGTGTGGCGGGGCCAGACCCAGTTGTCGGTGTCACCACCAAACTTGCCGATGTTGCTCGGCGGGCAGCCCACGAGGCGCACGTCGGTGTAGACCTCGTTGAGGAGCAGGTAGTACTCATTGCCCAAGAAGAACGGCTTGATGCTGACTTTATACTTCGTCTCCTTCTCGACTTGGGCGATGAGTTTCTTCATATTCTCATCGACCTTGGCTTGACGGTCTTCTTCTTTCATGTCAGGCGTGACGCCGAAGAGTATCTTCTCGGTCACGTCGCGCATCTCGCGGAGGAAGATGACGCTGAGGCCAGGGCAGGGCAGTTCCTCTCCCCTGTTCATGGCCCAGAAGCCGTTGGTGAGGTAGTCGTGCTCCACCGAGCTGTGTTTCTGGATGTAGTCGAAACCGCAGTGGTGGTTGGTGAGCAGCAGGCCTTGGTCGCTGACAATCTCGCCCGTGCAGCCACCGCCAAAGAGCACGATAGCGTCCTTCAGGCTACTGTGATTAATGGAATAAATGTCATCAGCGGTGATTTTCATGCCCATCTCCTGCATTTCTTTCTCGTTGTATTGCAGCAGCATGGGAATCCACATGCCTTCGCCGGCCTTGGCAATGCCGATGGAGAGCGTGAGGATGAAGGTGATTAATAATGTGATGCGTTTCATTGGGTGTTGTTGAATAGTTGGTTGTTGAATCGTTGAATTGTTGAATTGTTTGGACTATGGCTAATGGCCTATGACTATGGCTACTTCAACAAAATGGGAAACTTTTATGCCTTGGGCGAAGTTGCCATAGTCATTAGCCATAGTCCATCGTTGAGTGCATATTATTATTCCAATCCATGCCATTCGTCCGTGGCGTCGAAATCGATTTCCTTGCACTGGGTGAGGATGGCGGGGCAGTTGGAGACGCGATAGTATGGGTCGCCTTGCTGCTGCACCACTTCGACGTTGCGCCAATGGGTATCCCAGCCGTCGCTGTAAAGCTGGAAGTATTTCACATAGCCTCTCAGCATCTGTGAACGTTCGTCGTTGGGACGGACAGGGTCTCTACGCAATTCGATGGTGAAGGGTTTGGTCGGATTGTAGCCGTTGGCGGGCGTTGCCCCTTTGAAGCACGCTGACACCAAATAGGGTCTGGCATAAGAGTCGTTCGGGCGATACAGTTCGTTCAAACGACGTGTCACCGACGAGAGGTTGGTACTCGTGTTGTTGAGGCTCAGGCATTCTTGACCAACGTTTTTGTCGCGGCGATACATTTCCATGGCCACAAGTTGCAGCATGATGCAGCCTTCGGGTGTAGTGCCCAGCTCGGCTTGCAGGGCTTTGAACTCATCGAGGGTGGCCGGAATGGACTCGATGCTCACTTTGCCGTCTTGAATTTTAGTGGTTGAATTGTTCATGGTTTTGTCGTTTTGTGCGTTGACTGAAGTGGCTCCCACCATCATGATGATGAGCAAAGCCAAAGTGAATAATATTGTTTTTTTCATTGGTATAAGGTTTGGTTATGAATCATTCAAGGTGCCATTACATAACAAAGGTTTAGCCCTGCAAAAGTAATGACATTTTTGGGAAAAACAAAAACAAAATGGAGTTTGAGGTTTTAACCTGATGGCTGGTAGCCTGCTAGGTCATTTTTGCAAGCAATAACAACAAAAAAACTCCTTCAACGACAATCCTTCCCCCGAGGCCCTCATAGCGGACGGCCACGATCCGCTATCCCTGACACGAAACGACTGCATGAAAAAGACGCTTTTCGATTGTCTCCCAATAGCGTGAGGGATGGCGGATGCCTCTCCGCCATGAGGGCAAGGGGAGCGATAGTAGTCCGACGAAGGGAGGGTGTGAGCGTAGGAATAACATGCTTTCCGAAGACTGCTTAATCCCAAAAATAAAAGAAACTTACCACGCGGCAAAACAGTTCGCGATACCAGGGTTGCTTCAGCTCAAGGTCGACATCGCGGGTGCGGCTGCGGAACACGTTAAGTTTGTAGAAAAAGTTGTGCGCCCGCCATTCATGCACCTGCGACTCGATGTCGCGTTTGCACACCGCCATTTCAGGATCGGCCATCTCGCGCACCTGTTCCAGATAGTCACGCATGGCCTGCTTGCTTTTGACAAGGCAAGAATCCACAATGTGGGTGCCATCTTTGGCTGTTATTGCGTTGGAGAGGTCCATGGTCAATTCGTTTTCGGCCCTTTGGCCTTGATCAGGTGCTTCCGGGGTTTCGATTGTTCGACAGTGTTAAACACATAGCGTTGGTTCAGCATCAGCAGGAAGGCCAACACGGCACCCAACACGTCGGAGATGGTCATCGAGGCCCAGACCCCCGTCAGACCTTGACCACCCGCGTTGACAAAAATCGGCGGGATGAGGTAGATCATCGGGGCGAGAAACAGCACCTGACGCGAGAGACTGGTGACGATGGCAATCCAAGGCTTGTCGATGCTCTGGAAGAAGTTGGAATTGGTGATGGTGAAACCCACCAAAGGGAACATCACCATCATGAAACGCATGGCAGGTATGCCAATTTGAATGAGTTCCTCCTCCTTGGTGAAAAGGCGCAGCATGGCATGGGGCAATATCAAGGCTAACAAGGCCCCAACAAAGCCAATAAGCACATTGTATTTCATGGTGAGTGTGTAGACTTCCTTCAGCCGTAAAGGATGACCGGCGCCATAGTTGTAGCCGGCAATAGGCTGCATACCTTGGCAGAGGCCCACCATGAGCATCACGCTAAGGCTACCGAAAGTGTTGACGAGACCGTAGGCGCCAACAGCCAAGTCGCCTCCATAGCGGAGCAGCTGGTTGTTGAGCAACGCCACTACAGCCGATGCCGCCAAGTTCATCGAGAATGGACTCAAGCCGATCATCAGGATGTTTTTGAAAATGTATAGTTTTGGTTTCCA
>JAFRRE010000150.1 GCA_017428285.1 Bacteroidales bacterium
CCCGAACTGAAGGACTATCTGAGTGAGCAATACACCCAGGTCGTCGACCAAATCGTGAAGGAACGCTGCCCCAACATCGTGCTCTATGGTGCCACCACCATTGGCCGTGACATGGCCCCGCGTATCGCCTCGCGTCTGAAGACCGGTCTGACGGCCGACTGCACCAAGCTCGAAGTCGTCAGCGACGAGAAGAGCAACGGCGAGCCGCAGTTCCGCATGACGCGTCCCGCTTTCGGCGGCAACCTGATGGCCACCATCATTTGCCCGAACACCCGTCCGCAGATGTCCACCGTGCGTCCCGGCGTGATGCAGAAGCGTCAGCGCCAAGAAGGCCGCCAAGGCGTGGTCACGGATTTCGTCCCCAAATTTGACACCAGCAAGTTCAAAGTCAAACTCGTCCAGACCATCAAGGAAGACAAGGCCATGGTCGACATCGCCGATGCCAAGATCTTGGTCTCCGGCGGTCGTGGCGTCCACAACAAGGAAGGCTTCGACAAGCTGCAGGCTTTGGCCGACGTGCTTGGCGGACAAGTCTCGTCGAGCCGTGCCATGGTCGACAACGGCGTGATGCCTCACGAGCGTCAGGTGGGTCAGACGGGTAAGACCGTCCGCCCGAACCTCTACATGGCTTGCGGCATCAGCGGTGCCATCCAGCACCTTGCCGGCATGGAAGAGTCCGACTTCATCATCGCCATCAACAAGGACAAGTTCGCGCCCATCTTCAGCGTTGCCGACCTCGGCATCGTCGGAGATCTGCACAAGATTGTCCCTATGCTGACGGAGAGACTGAAGAAGGAAATGGAGAAGTAATTCTCCGAAATTATGTCGTTCACTATAGAGCCGTTGCATACAACGGCTCTATATGGACGACTTTTTTTGGAATAAGATTTCTAGACATTCTAGATATTCTAGAAAATCTAGTCTAAATTGAGTTGACCCAAATAGTAATTACGATGGCAAATCAACTAGAAGCAGCGGAAAGAATTGAATCTGTGCTTAGGAAACAGACCAATTGGAAGAATCTATGGTTCTACCAAAAAACTGTTGTCCTTTATCAAATGACTTATGTCTTTACCAGACGGTTCTTACCTGCTTTTGGCGATAGAACGGTTGATCAAATGGTGCAAGCGGCTCGTTCTGGAAAACAGAACATTGTTGAAGGTTCAGCAGACGGGGTGACCTCTATGGAAATGGAACTAAAACTTCTGAATGTCGCCAGATCTAGTATCCAAGAGTTGCTTGAGGATTACCAAGACTACATCAAAAGCCACAAACTGACACAATGGATCCAGGGACATGCTCGCTTTGATGCCATGTTGTCATATTGTCGAGAGCATAACCGACTTGAAGAATATGAATTATTCTTTGATCGTTGGGATGATGAAGAAATGTCTAACACAGCTATTACTCTTTGCCGGATGGTGGACAAAATGATGACAAGCTACCAAAAGAAAAAGGAGGATGAATTCATAAAGGAAGGAGGCCTCCGCGAACGAATGACTGCTGCTCGCCTTGGTTACCGTGGTAGCCAAAAAGAAGCCTTAGAAGCTGCTTTAAAGGAGATAGATACTCTCCGTAAGGAAAATGAAGAATTAAAAGCGAAACTAGATTCGTTATATGGCAATAGATGAAGACCTTCTTCCTTAAATCCTAATCTTATGACAGCATCTAATTCTACCACCCCCCTTGACCTCGCCTACGAAGCCGGTGCCATTCTTTTGGAAAATGGTGCTGAGATTTCGCGCGTGGAGGAGACCATGAAGCGCATTGCCAGCCACTATGGTGTGGAGGATGAGAGTTTCTTTGTGCTCAGCAACGGCATCATGGCCACAGGCAAGGACTACGCCCGCTCCAAGTTCATCCCTATCAAGGGGGCAAGTTTGGATAAAGTAGTAGCTGTCAACCAACTTTCGCGCGAGGTGGTGCATGGGCAATGCTCCTTGGAGCAACTGGAGCAAAGACTCAAAACCATCCGCGCCTTGAAAGCCAAACCTGCATGGGAGCAGATTCTAGCTTCAGCAGTTGGTAGCGCAGCTTTCTGCATCATCTTCGGTGGTGGTTTCATGGATTGTTTAGCCTCATTTGTTGCCGGGTTGGTGTTATGGGTGTATATGCTTTTTGTTGCCTCCAAGCGCCTGTCACGCATCGTTGGGACGGCCTCGGGCGGATTGCTGGCCACCTTGATTTGTTTCGGCATGTACCGCATCGGTATCGGCAACCATCTGAGTAACATGATTATCGGCGCCATCATCCCTTTGATTCCGGGTGTGGCATTCACCAACGGCATCCGCGACATGGCCAATGAGGACTACATCGCAGGCACTACGCGTCTTTTGGACGCCATGCTGACTTTCTTCTGCATTGCCTTGGGTGTGGCATTGGCATTTATGTTCGATGAGAACGTTTTCGGCGAGATGCATAGACTAGAAGGTCTCATCGCCGACCCACAGACCTCTAACTTTGTCGTGCAACTCGTTGCAGCATTCTTGGGCACGGTATCATTCGCAGCACTCTTTGGCGTACCGCGCAAGTATTATTTTGATGCCGGTTTTTGCGGAACGATTGGATGGCTGCTTTATCTTGTCTTGAGTCGTTACACCGCCATGTCGCCAGCCGAAGTCATCTTCTGCGCCACAGCCTTGGTGACCATCACAGCCTTATTGCAGTCGACAGGGCGGAAGTGTCCAATTACCGTATTCCTCATCAGTGGCATCTTTCCTTTGGTGCCTGGCGCAGGCATATTCTGGACAAGCTACAACATCGTCTCTAACCAACTTCCTGATGCCATCAACACGGGTTTTACTGCACTTAAGGCTACTGTCGCCATCGCTTTCGGTATTCTCGTAGTCATGGAGCTCAACGGAAAGGGCAGGATAGGGAAGTGGTTTAAAAAGAAGAAATAATGTTCATCAAAGATATGCCCATCTGGCATTTCCATTTCAATACTATGAATAATAACAGATTAACAACAATACCGCTAGAAAGATTTAAGATATTCAGCAGCAGTGCCTTGAAACTCATTGCCTGTGTCTCAATGCTGTCAGATCATATTGCAAAATTCTACATTTATTATTATACCAGGACTTCTACCACATGGCTAACAGCGACATTGTTTACTATCGCAGGTAGAGCTATTTCCTTTCAACAATTATTAATAATGTTTGGAAGATTTGCATTTCCTATCTTCGCTTTTTTGTTAGTCGTAGGTTTTGAAAAGACCCACAACAGGAAAAAATATGGTATTAGTTTACTAATATTGGCCTTGCTTTCGGAGCTTCCTTTCGACTTGATGATACGACATCATTTTTCCTTTTATGGTCAAAACGTGATTTTCACATTGCTTTTTGGCTATTTGGCCATGTGTGCATTGGATTATTTCAAGGGAAAGCCTTTAGTGCGCCTTTTATTAGTGGTAGTACTTTTTTTGGCTTGTCGAGTCGTTCGGGTTGATTATGGGACTACAGGCTTTTGTTTTATACTGATTATGTATGGTTTGCGCAATCAAAAAGCCATACAGTGTGTTCTAGGCGCATCAATAATGCCTATGAAATTAATGGTTTTCCTTTCGTTCATGGTAATATATATGTTTAATGGCGAAAAAGGATTTGTCAAAACCAAGTTTTGGAAGTATTTTTTCTACGCCTTTTATCCTGTCCACATGCTGATTATATATTTTCTTGCCCGATATTGCGTGCCCATATAGTATTTGTTGTCAAGTATTTGAAACATAGTTTGTTTCGAACAGATTTCTCCTCATTGTATGTTGAAAACAAAATCAATTTAGAAATGGTGTGTTGTAATAATTGTATTAAAGTATTTCTTTTTACCTTTGCAGCAACAAAACATAACAAATGAAGAAACTAATCAAAATCATCGTTGTCCTTGCCATTCTAACCGGAGTAATGTTTTTTACCTGTCCCGAAGAGGAAAAGCATGTGAACAAACTTACACAAGAGATTGTGGCCTCCGCAAATGATAGTCAGAAAGACGACTCTGAATCCAACATTATTGAAGATATTGGAAATGCCATCGCGGGTACACTCAGCGAAAAAGTCGTACATTTGTATGTGAAAAGCCAACTCAAAGTGGAGAACTACACCTTGTTGAATGTTGGCAAAATGAACTATGATGGCGAGAGGCGGGTAGTTACCATCGGTGCTTTCAACCATGTGTTTTGTTTGGTGAAAGCCTATGATTTGATTGATGATATACAATAAGGCCATGTCACCTGTAAACATTTACGAACAGTATTTTTCTGCCGAGGCCGAGTTCAACGGTGTACCACGCCATGCTGCCTTGGTGATGCTCGTGGCCGACTCTGATGCAGGCTGCATCAAATATGAGGCTGCTGTGACTTTTTTCCCACACAACGATGATGAAGATTATGCTGTTTCCTATGATGCCTTTCTCAGCAAAGTGCTTTATGAAGCAAAAGGTCGGCGCTCGAAGAAAAGGGAAGAAGCATTGATGGAGAACTTCCAAAATGAAATTGACCAACTGGCCGATACAATAGGAGGAAAGGTGCTGTGGGAGCAGCCGTTGCGAGAAGCGAGAAGAGGATGATTTTTTCTGAGAAGGTTGAAATTTCCAGCTCATTTTACTATATGGTACTGTTTAAAGCCAAACAATCATGAAAGAACTGAAATGTCCAAAATGCGGAAGCGTGTTTACTGTCGATGAGGCCGACTATGCTTCCATTGTCAACCAAGTGAAGAATGCCGAATTCAACGAGGAGTTGAATCGCCGTTTGCAAGAGCTTCACGAACGCCATAAGACCGAGGAGCTCCTTGCCATTGCCCAAGTGGAGAAAGACTACCAAGAGGCTTTGAGCAAAAAAGAGTTGGAAATCAAGGAGAAAGAAGCCAGAATTGGACTGCTTAACGGAAAACTCACTGAGGCAGAGCAAGCAAAGAAAACTGAACTCACGCTCGCACTCGCCGAAAAGGACAAGGAAATCAATAACCTGAAAGCATCCATCAGCGAGAATGAGAGCAAGTTGAAGATTGCTGTCATGGAAGAACAGCGCAAAGCTGCTGAAAGCCTGCAAAGCAAGAACTCTGAGATTGCACAGTTGAAATCGGCGGCGGAGCTCTCGCACCAAAAAGCGGTCAACTACGTGAACACGCAAAAGGAGCAGTACGAGTCCAAGCTGAAGATGATGCAGGAGCAAGTCGACTATTATAAAGACTTGAAAACCAAGATGTCAACAAAGATGATAGGGGAGACCCTTGAGGTACATTGCTCCACACAATACAACCAAATGATGCGTCCCCTGTTGCCCAATGCCTATTTCGAGAAGGACAACGACGCCTCAGGCGGATCAAAAGGCGATTTCATTTTCCGCGACTACGGTGCTGATGGCACTGAATACGTCTCCATCATGTTCGAGATGAAGAACGAAGCCGATGAGACCGCCACCAAGCACAAGAACGAGGACTTTTTCAAGAAACTCGATGCTGACCGTAAGGCGAAAAACTGTGAGTTTGCTGTGCTAGTTTCTCTCTTGGAGTCCGACAATGAGCTGTATAATGGTGGCATTGTGGATGTTTCATACAAATATGACAAGATGTATGTCATCCGTCCTCAGTTCTTCCTGCCCATCATCTCGCTTTTGGTGCAGACCTCAAAGAAGAGCCTTGAATATAAGCAACAACTAGCTATTGCAAGGAATCAGAGCATTGATGTGACCAACTTCGAGAACCAATTGCTTGACTTCCGTGACAAGTTCGGCAGAAACTACCGCCTCGCCAGTGAGAAGTTCCAGACCGCCATTGATGAAATCGACAAATCCATCGCACACTTGCAGAAAATCAAAGATGCCCTCATTGGCAGCGAGAACAACCTACGTTTGGCCAATGACAAAGCTGAAGCGTTGACTATTCAGAAACTGACACGAGGCAATCACACCATGACGGAATTGTTCGACAAAGCAAGAGAAGCGAAGCAAGCCGTGGAAAAAGCTTAAGAATTAGTCAGAAAGGATTGGGACCAATAAAACAAAAAGAGAACGACTGTTTTTAGTCGCCCTCTCTTTACGTAAAAAAACTGATCTTCGTTGTCGCCACGTCCCACCTCGATGGAGCCAAGGGCCTGAATGGTGCGTTCGACACCTGCCAAAAATAGGTTGTAAATCTGAAGTAGGTTCATGCAGACAGCCAAGGCAAAGAGCCCAATACGGCCTTGCACCGATGACACGGCATGATTGCAGGCGATGAAGAGCAGCGCCAGCGTACCACAGGCCACAGCCAATGGAGCTCCTTGGTTAATGATTTTACCAAGTGAAGAGCAAAGAGTGCCGAGTGAGAAATTGTCTTGTTTTGTCGGGCGAAACGTAAAATGCAGGTGGTTGTCCTTGTAGTGGAAATGGCGGCATATTATGGCGATGCCCACCAAATGCCCTAAAACTGTGGCTGTTGAAGAGCCTTCTATACCCCAACCCAGTCCTTGATAAAGACAATGCTTTGGTATGAAATAGTCTGCCGCCATAGAGCTTGAACGGCTCGATGAATTTCTTTTTCTCAGCCTCAAGGTCCGTGACTTGTTCAACAGAAAGGCTGAACTCTTCATTTTCCAAATCGATAGCCTGGAAAGGTTCGCCATCATCGGTCACCCCAATCCGCGTAAAGAAAGTGGGGTGCGCCTTTATCGTTGTCTCGATGGCACGACACAAACGGTCGGCATCGATGCTGCCGTCAAAGACAAAAAGAAACGGTAAGCCGCCGAAACCGAAACAAACTTGTTGAAAGCATACGCACCTGCTATTTCAAACGAGTGACCCAAGGTCTTTGTGTTCAGGTAAGAAAGGTTTGTCGCAATGGCATAATAATGGTATGCAGCATTGATATTCAAATTATTACCAGGTTTTACATTGCCTCCGACATAAAGGTTTTGGAGTCCCGGAGTGAAACCGCCGTAATAAGTGCTCAAATAGAAGAAGTTCATCGCGCCGTAAAACTCGTGGTGTGAGCCGAAAATCGCGTTAAAGCCTCTCAATTTGTCATGATACACAAGACCCATTCCCCCGTGAGGAGGCACGGCAAAAAACATGTCACCGCTCAAATAGTCGTAACCAGCATAGAGGTTGTATTTCTCGCTTGGCCTCACGTCTGCTTTTTTATGCTACCCTCCCAATTGCGGTTTCTCAGCGCAAATTCCACTTCTTCAAGTGAATGCTTGACAGCAATAGACTTGATGACCAACTCCATTTCAGCGGTACGTTCCAAATCGGAGCGGATTTGTTTACGTGCGGAATACTGCTGGATGCCCGAAATCAATAGCATGAGTGAAGCCGCAGTGATGAGGATAGCTATGTTGGATCTTTTGTGAGCACTTTTAAGCGTATTTTTTTACGTTTTTCATATTCAGTTATTTACCGACGCAGAAACGAGAGAAGATAGAACCGAGCACCTCTTCAGTCGTAATTTCGCCTGTAATGCTTCCAAGATGGTATAATGCTTCACGTAAATCTTGAGAAACCAAGTCAGTAGGAATGTTTATCTCAAGTCCTTGTTGAACTGAACGCAGACTCTCTGAAGCATGCATTAAGGCCTCGTAATGCCTTACATTGGTCACCAAAGTGGCATCGGGTGAAGCTTGGGACTGACCAATTTTTAGGGTGTTGTACAAATCGTTAAGGCCAAATCCGTGCTTGGCAGAGAGACAGATGACCATGATGTCGTCATTGTCAAGGTCAAGGCGAAGTTCTCCTAAAATGGCTTCACCTTGATCGGGCAAAGTATCCACCTTATTAATACAAAGTATTAGCTGTTGATGCTGCATATTCACCTTGGATACGATTTCTCGAGCCGATGAAAGCATTGATTCATAACCTGTTGTAGCATCAAGCATTCCTATGACCACATTCGCTTCGCTGATTTTCTTATAAGAGCGTTCTATACCAATTTTCTCAATGGTTTCATCGGTATTGCGCAAGCCGGCCGTATCGATGAAACGATAGAGGATGCCGTTGATATTCAACGTTTCCTCAATGGTGTCGCGGGTGGTACCGGCAATGTCGCTCACGATGGCGCGGTCTTCACCTAAAAGGGCGTTAAGTAAGGTGCTTTTGCCCGTATTGGTCTGGCCAACAATCGCCACAGGGATACCATTTTTTATTGCATTGCCTAGACGAAACGAGTCTTTCAGCTTATCGACATGGGTCAGCGTTTCTTGCAGCAAAGCCTTCAATTGGCTGCGGTCTGCAAACTCAACATCTTCTTCCGAAAAGTCCAATTCCAATTCCATCAATGATGTCATTTCCAATAATTTGGAACGCATCATTTGAAGTTCTTTGGAAAATCCACCTTTCAGCTGGTTGATGGCTACACGGTGAGCGGCTTCACTCTCAGAGCTGATCAAATCCGCGATAGCTTCGGCCTGTGCCAGGTCGAACTTTCGATTGACGAAGGCACGGCGGGTGAATTCTCCGGCTTCGGCCATGCGACAACCATGAGCAATCAATACTTGCAGGAGTTTCTGTTGAATGAATACCGAACCGTGTACGCTGATTTCGGCAGAATCTTCGCCCGTGAAAGAGTGGGGGGCTTTGAAGAAAGTTACCAACACTTCATCAAGTAGTTCGCCATGGTCTACAATATGGCCGTAATAGGCTTTGTTTGCAACTATTTTACTCTTATCAAAGGCCAAGTCGTTCTGCGTAAACAGCTGACTAACAATGGAAATAGCCTCATGACCAGAGACACGCACAACAGCAATGGCACCCATGCCATGTGGGGTGGCAATGGCGCAGATGGTATCAGTATTTAAGATGTTGGTTTGCATAACAAAAACCGGCATTTAACTACGTTGAATCTGCGATTTCGACAAGCTCAATGACCTTGGCTTTTGCAGGTCCCTGAGCCTGCGGCCCCTGAGGCCCATCGAAGGGTCGAAGGGTCGTTCAATTTAACATAATGTTAGAAGGGCAGGTCATCCACGCTGTCTTCCGTGGGCGGATAGAAATCCTGTGCGGGAGCTGCGGCGGGCGGTGTCTGGTGCATCATAGGCTGTGGGGCGGGTTGTGCCGGAGCAACGGCTGGGGCGGCAGCAGCGCCAACGGGATCGAAACGCCACACACGCACATCCGTATACCACTTGCCATTGAATTCGCGCGATGACAAATCAATCTGAGCCTTGATGGTCTGTCCAGGTGCAAATTTCTGAATCTCGTCGATTTGGTTCGTCCAACAAATCAAACAGACCGTCCTTGGATATTGTTCTTCTGTTTCAATAATGAGTTCCTGCTTGCGCCATGGACCGCGGGCGCTTGTACCTTCGGTCAGATTACCGAGTCTGACCACTTTTCCAATAATTTCCATAATATTCTGTGATTTAATATTTAAGATTCAAAATTCAATAATTCATACACAAACCAAATGGGGGTTTTGAGAAGATGCAAAGGTAATCATCATTTTGGTTTTAGCAAGCGAAAAACTGATGGAAATGGCAAATTTTGTCTCTGTTTCCGAATTTTCACTTTTTGAAAATAATACATATTATGTTAAATAGTATATTTTGGAATAAGCCCCACTTGAACACAAAAAGCTTTTCTTTTGAACTCAACAACGATAAAATTATAAACCAATTCTTGACCCGTCAGCTTTTATAGAATACCAATGGAATGATATAAAAGCTGACACATTTTTCAGAAAATATTCATCGCAATCACTGCACAAGCCTCCGCGTCGGCCACTGCATTGTGATGGTTTTCTGCCAAGTCATAACCAAAATGTTTCGCCACGGTCTGGAGTTTGTGGTTCTCCAACTCAGGAACCAATTGTTGTGAACCAAGATGTGTGCAATAGAATTTGAAGTTCGGATAAGGAATATGATACAATTCATGCAAGGCTTTCAGCACGCGCTCATCGAACGAAATGCCATGCGCCACCATCGGCAAACCTTTCACCTTGTCCTTCACCTTGTCCCATACCTCTGGAAACAAAGGCGCATAATTCGTGTCCTTGTACGTGATGCCATGAACTTTGGTCGTCCAAAAGTCATATCTGTTGGGCACCGGCTTGATGAGACTGTAGAAACGATCGACAATCTCATCATCCCTAACGATGACCAAACCCATACTGCATGCACTTGTCACCTCACCATTGGCACCCTCAAAGTCAATGGCGGCAAAGTCAAACAGATGGTATTTTGGTACATAGGATGGCCACTCAGCATCCGACCAGTTCGCTCCTTTTATCTTTTGTTTATTTCGGTTCCAAAACATATTGGCTGCAAAATTACGGAAATTGTGCAGTATTTCAGAAAAATAATGCTAACTTTGCCACGAATAGAAGGTTTATCCCCTACTCTATTGAAACATTATTTTTCATAACTAACTCATAATCAATAATAAAAGAATTACTACTATGGATTTGAAAGGCTCAAAAACAGAAGCCAACTTGATGGCTGCATTTGCTGGCGAATCCCAAGCCCGCAACAAGTACACCTATTATGCCTCCAAGGCTCGCAAAGAAGGCTACAATCAAATCGCCGACCTTTTCGAAGAGACTGCCCGTAATGAACAGGAACATGCCAAGATTTGGTTCAAACTGTTGCACGACGGCGAGGTGCCCGACACAAAAACCAACTTGAAAGATGCCGCCGATGGCGAAAACTACGAATGGACCGACATGTATGCCAGCATGGCCAAGACGGCTCGCGAGGAAGGTTTCACCAAGATCGCCGTACTCTTCGAACTGGTGGCCAAAATCGAGAAGGAACACGAAGAGCGTTATCGCAAGCTCCTGAAGAACATTGATGACGGCCTGGTGTTCTCACGCGAAGGCGACATGGTGTGGCAATGCTCCAACTGCGGACATATTGTCATCGGCAAGAAGGCTCCTCAAATCTGCCCCGTGTGCAACCATCCACAGTCCTATTTCCAAATCAAGGCTGAAAACTATTAATCCATTATTAATCAAATATTTATTTAAAATGAAAAAGTACGTTTGCGACGTCTGCGGTTACATCTACGACCCAGAAAAAGGCGATCCCGATAGCGGCATCGCTCCCGGCACCCCCTTTGAAGCCATCCCTGACAATTGGAAATGCCCATTATGCGGCATCGGCAAGGACAGCTTCTCCGTCATGGAATAATTCATTATGTTTGTAGAGACGCGATTAAATCGCGTCTCTACATTTTTTAAAGAATTGAATATCAAATGGATACCAAAGCATTATTCAATATCGGCTACGGCCTCTATGTGCTGACCACCAATTACGACAACATCGACAACGGCTGTATCGTGAACACGGTGATTCAAGTCACGAGCAACCCTTTACAGGTTGCTGTGACGGTCAACAAGGGCAACTATACGCACGACCTTATCAAGGACTCTTGTGTGTTCAATGTCAGCATGCTGACCACCGAGACGCCCATGAGGGTTTTTGAGCATTTCGGATTCCAGTCGGGGCGCAAGGTGAACAAATTCGCTGACTGTGAGACCGAACATCGTGCTGTCAACCATGTGCTCTATATTCCTAAATACACCAACGCTTTCTTAGCCTGCCGTGTCACTAAAAGCATCGACTTCGGTACGCACACCATGTTCATTGCCGATGTGCTCGATGCCCAAGTGTTGTCCGACAAGCCCTCGGTAACCTACGACTACTACCAAAAGAACATCAAGCCCAAACCGCAGCCAGCCGAGAAGCCCAAGGACGGCAAACGCCGCTGGGTCTGCAAGGTCTGCGGCTATGTATTTGAGGGTGACTCCCTCCCACCCGATTTCGAATGCCCGTTGTGCAAACATGGCGTTGAGGATTTTGAGGAGGTTTTTTAGCTGTAGAGATGGTGTGCACACCGTCTTTACAAAACAAAACAGATTCAATTATGCAACAAATACAATTAACCGAAAGCATCTATTATGTCGGTGTCAACGACCGTCACACCGATAAATTTGAAAACCACATGGAGCTGCCTAATGGTGTCTCCTACAATTCCTATCTCATCGTCGATGAGAAGGTTGCCTTGATTGACCCCGTAGAAGCCAACTTCCTTGAGGAATACCTCTTCAAGGTGAAGTCGGTGCTGCAAGGCCGCAAGGTCGACTACCTTATTATTAATCACGACGAGCCCGACCACAGTAGCACCGTGGCCGCTGTGCTTCGCGAATATCCCGAAGTGCAAGTAGTTGGAAATGCCAAGACATTTGCTCCTTTAGAGGCTTTCTATGGCCCCATTGAAAATAAGAAAGTCGTGGCCGAAGGTGAGACATTATGCCTTGGCAACCACACCTTACAGTTCTTCATGGTGCCTATGGTGCACTGGCCTGAGTCGATGGTGACCTACGAGCAAAGCAGCAAGATTGTTTTCAGCAACGATGCCTTTGGCGGCTTCGGTGCCCTTAATGGCGGCATCTTCGATGACCAAGTCAACCTCGCCTTCTATGAGGATGAGATGCGCCGCTACTACGCCAACATCGTTGGCAAAGTGGCCATGCAAGCCTTAAAAGCCATCGAGAAACTCAGCGCTTTGGAGATTAAGATGATTGCCCCATCACATGGTCTGATATGGCGTAGCAACTTGGCTTGGGTCATCGGCAAATACACGCAATGGAGCAAGCAGGAATCGGAAGAGGGCGTGGTCATTGTCTACGGCTCGATGCATGGCAACACCGCACGCATGGCCGAGATTGTGGCCCGTGGCGCCGCCGAAGCCGGTATCAAAGAAGTGAAAGTCTACGATGTGGCCAAGACCGAAGTATCATTCATCATGAGCGACGTATGGAAATACAAGGGTGTCATTATCGGTGCCTGCGCCCATTATGCCAACATGTTCCCCAACATGACTTTATTGGTACACGAAATCAATGAGTTCAAGCCGAAAGACAAGTGCTACGGCATTTTTGGAGGCATGAGTTGGAGCGGCGGCGGCGTGAAAACCCTCGCCAAATATGCCGAGGAAGGCAAATGGAACCTGGTGACAGATAACGTCGAAGTGAAGGGCGCACCTATCCGTGAAGAGGATTGGGACAAGCTCTACAACCTAGGCAAAGCCGTTGCAGAGACTGTGAAAGCCTGACCTCTACCTTATTGTTTTTGAATTACCATTCACATATTCAATAACCTAAAAAATGATTAATTTTGATTAAGAAAGCATTCAAAGTGTTGACAGTGTGCCTCTTGGTGGCATTCATGTCATCGTGTCAGACACAGACGCAGGAGCAAAAGGTCATCAGCAAGATGCAAGCCCTTGCCGAACGTGTCGAAAACAACAAAGAGACCTACAATGACTCAGAGTGGGAAAAAGTTGTCAATGAATTCGAGGCGCTCCAACAGCAAGCCAAGGAATGCGAGTTCTCGAAAGAGCAACTCAAAGACCTGGCCAAGGTTGAAGCCGAACTGACTGCAGACATTGCCAAACACGGTGCCAAGAGAGTCGGCAGCGACATCAAGGACGCCATCGACGATGGCAAGGAAATGCTCAATGGTGTCATCGACGGCATCAAGGAAGGTCTTGGAGGCGGTGAGGAGGCTGCAAAAAAGTAAACTTCTCTCCTATCCTAAACAAAAAAAAATGGCGTATAGGTCAAAATGCAGGCTGAAAAAAACGAGTAGTAGTTCAATGGGTCATTTTGCAGGCTGAAAATTTAATGCCAAATGTCAGTCGTTTGTTCCAAGTCGCTATCTTTGCCTCACAGCCGAAGCATAGCGGGGC
>JAFRRE010000151.1 GCA_017428285.1 Bacteroidales bacterium
AGGTCCAGAAAGTGGTTGTGAAGTAACAATGGCTTATGGCCTATGGCTTATGGCTCGCCCCTACGTGAGGGCAAGCCATGAGCCAGAAGGCAACAGGCCAAAAGCCAGCATCGGCGGCGAAGGGAACTTACGCAAGTAAGCACCTTTTGTCGCCGATGTTGTTTCCAGACCTTGGCCATCCAAGACAAGATTCCCTTCGGGAATGGAAAACCTTTCTTTTGTCTTCATTCGGCGGCTTGAGACTGTTTCCAAGGGGCTGCAGGCTGAGGCCGCCGCTTTATTACCTCGACCCCAACTCCATTCCCGTAGGGAATCTCTTTTTATATCCCTGTAAATCAGCATCGTGTTCGGCCACAAGGAAAAAATCTCTCTTTTTCGCTTGCCATTCCGATAAAAGTCCGTACTTTTGCATCGGGTAAGTCTTATACGACCAGCTCCCTCTGAAATCCCCCAGGACAGGAATGTAGCAAGGGTAGGAGGTTGTAGCGGTGCGATATGAGTAGCTTACCCTTCTTTTTTCCCCTTTGAAAGGGGGTGCCCGAAGGGCGGGGGATTAAAAACACAAACCATACCTCTTATGAAAAAAGTTCATTTCATCGCCATAGGCGGCAGTGCCATGCACAACCTCGCCATCGCCCTCCACCGCAAGGGCTATCAAGTCACAGGCTCCGACGACGAGATCTTCGAGCCATCCAAGTCACGCCTCGCCAACGAGGGTATCCTGCCTCCGCAATGGGGTTGGTATCCCGAGAAGCTGGATAAGACCTACGATGCCGTCATCCTCGGCATGCACGCCCGCATCGACAACCCCGAACTGGTGCGCGCCCAGGAGCTGGGCCTCAAGGTGTATTCCTATCCCGAGTACCTCTACGAACAAAGCAAGGACAAGACCCGCATCGTTGTCGGCGGTAGCCACGGCAAGACAACCATCACCTCCATGATCCTCCACGTGCTCAAGCAGGTCGGCATCGAGACCGACTTTATGGTCGGGGCACAGTTGGAAGGCTTCGACGTGATGGTGCGCCTCAGCGAGACGGCGAAATACATGGTGATGGAAGGCGATGAATACCTCACTTCACCCATCGACCGCGTGCCGAAGTTCCACCATTATCATCCCCATATCGCCGTCATCAGCGGCATCGGCTGGGACCATGTCAATGTCTTCCCGACCTTCGACAACTATTTGGAGCAGTTTCGCATCTTCGTCCGCACCATCGAGCCGGGCGGCTGCCTCATCTACGACCAGACCGACATGGAAGCCGAGAAGATTGCCCAAGGCGCACAGCGCCGCACCTTCGGCTATGGCGTGCACCCCTTTGAGAGCAACGGCATCAGGACGACCCTGCTCTTGCCCGACGGCAGTAGGAGGGAAGTGGGTGTGTTTGGCAGCCACAACATGAAAAACATCAACGCGGCAAGGCTGGTGTGCCAACAACTCGGCGTGAGCGATGCGCAATTTTATGGAGCCATCGCGTCGTTTAAGGGTGCTGCCCGACGTTTGGAGCTGCTGTTCGACAATGGCGACAACTTCGTTTTCCGCGACTTCGCCCATGCACCTTCCAAGGTCAACGCCAGTGTGAAGGCCTTGCGCGAGCAGTTCCCCGAGAAGCATCTGATTGCGGTGTTTGAGCTGCACACCTACAGCAGCCTCAGCGAGGTCTTCATCGACCATTACCGCGATGCCTTGAAGTTGGCCGACACCGCCATCGTGTTCTACGATCCGCATGCCGTGGCCATCAAGAAACTGGAGTTGATGCCCGACGAGCGCATTGTCGAGGGCTTCGGCCGCAAGGATTTGAAGGTTGTCCACAACAAGGCGGAGCTGGTGGCAATATTAGAAAAAGGCCAACGACATAATGTCATTGGCGCTTTCATGAGTTCCGGTGACTTCAATGGCCTCACGACCGACGACTTGAAGGCTCTCTATTTGTAAAAGCCAAGGTCCCTGAGCTCGCGGTCCCTGAGGCCTATCGAAGGGTCGAAGGGCCGACCTGTATTCGTAAAAGCCAAGGTCCCTGAGCCCGCGGTCCCTGAGGTCTATCGAAGGGTCGAAGGGCCGACCATTTGTAATAGCTAAGGTCCCTGAGCTCGTGGTCCCTGAGGCCACTCGAAGGGTCGAAGGGCCGATTTATAGCATCAAAACTGAAACGTCTTCTTATCAATCGTCACGTCATACTTCACATTCGAGATGACATAAGAATCCTTGTTGCCGCTATAGTCATAAAGCACGATTTCTTTAAGTAGCAGGTTGTCAGTGTGATACTTGAACACCACCATCTTGTAGCCCACGCCAAACAGCGGCTTCTTTTTTGCCGTTCCCGTGACAATGTGATATTCCCCCTCAGTCTTTGTCGAGACGGTATAGCCGTTTTCATTGGCCAGGTCTTGGATGCGACCTTGAAAGCCATAGAGGAAGATGCGACTCAACCCTTGCATCATGCCGCCCTCCTTCAGCCTGAAGGTGCCGTGAAACATCCCGATGTCCATCTTGATTTTTTGTGCATTGACGATCATATAGTTGCCCGTAGTGAACTTGGCGGAAAACTCGTATGGCTTCGCGAAATACAGCTTGCCGTTTTGCGAGGTGGTCTTTTTGGGCTTCACCATGGTGTTGGCTAGGTCTGACTCAAACGACTTGACCTTGCCATTGACTTCCTTGATGCGATTCAATAGCGTGGCATCCTGTGCCTGCATCTGCAACGCAAACAAGATGGCGGTGAGTAGAATGATAGTTTTCTTCATAGTTTTCAATTAAAACGACAAGTGATGCTGCAAAAACCGTGCCTCCAACCCACCTCCCCCCTTTTAAGGGGGGCCGGGGGGGGATTAACTCTAAACTTTAAACTCTAAACCAACTCTCAACTCTAAACTCTCAACTCTAAACTAACCTCACTTATCCAAACTCATCAAAAACTCCTCGTTATTGATGGTCTTGGCCACGCGGTCTTTCAGGAACTCCATGGCCTCAAGTGGTGTCATGTCAGCGAAGTGGTTGCGCAAAGCCCATACACGTGCAAGGGTGCGCTCGTCGACCAGGAGGTCGTCGCGGCGTGTACCCGAAGCCACAATGTCGATGGCGGGGAAGATGCGCTTGTTCGACAGACGGCGGTCGAGTTGCAGTTCCATGTTGCCGGTGCCCTTGAACTCCTCGAAGATGACCTCGTCCATCTTGGAGCCCGTGTCGATGAGGGCGGTGGCAAGGATGGTCAGCGAACCGCCGTTCTCGATCTTACGTGCGGCACCGAAGAAACGCTTCGGTTTCTGCAAGGCGTTGGCTTCCACGCCACCGGTGAGCACTTTGCCCGAAGCGGGCGAGACGGTGTTGTAGGCGCGAGCCAGACGGGTGATGGAGTCGAGCAGGATGACCACGTCGTGACCGCATTCGGTGAGACGCTTGGCCTTTTCGAGGACGATGTTGGCAATCTGCACATGCTTCGAGGCGGGCTCGTCGAAGGTGGAGGCGATGACCTCCGCGTTAACGCTGCGCTGCATGTCGGTGACTTCCTCAGGACGCTCGTCGATGAGCAATATAATAAGGTACACCTCGGGGTGGTTGGCGGCGATGGCATTGGCCACCTCCTTCAGCAGGACGGTCTTACCGGTCTTGGGCTGGGCCACGATCAAGCCGCGCTGTCCCTTGCCAATGGGGGCGAAGAGGTCCATGATGCGGGTCGAGATGGTGCAGCCTTTGTGCCCCGTGATGTTGAACTTCTCGTTCGGGAACAGCGGCGTGAGGTAATCAAAGGGGATGCGGTCGCGCACCTCTTCGGGACGGCGCCCGTTGATGAGGTCGGTCTTGACCAGTGGGAAGAACTTCTCGCCAGCCTTGGGCGGACGGATGACACCCATGATGGTGTCGCCGGTCTTCAGTCCCATCAGCTTGATTTGCGACTGCGACACATAGATGTCGTCGGGCGAAGGCAGGTAGTTGTAGTCCGACGAGCGCAGGAAACCGAAGCCCTCGGGCATGATTTCAAGCACGCCCTCGGCACGCACGGTGCTGTCAAACTGGTTCAGCAGTTCGTCGCGGCGCGGACGTTGTTCAAAACGTTCCCTCTCTTGGCGTTCCTGCTTGTGCATGGCAGGTGTCTCTTCCGAAACAGTATTGTTTTCGATAGCCACGGGCTTTTCTTCCATGGCAGGTGTTTCTTTTTGTGCTTCAGGAGCAGGCGCGCCTTCGGCTCCATTTTCGTGTGTGCGTTTGCGTTTCTGCTTGAAGTTCTCTTTCTTCTCGCGAGCAGGTTTCTGCTCGTTTTCTCCCCCTTTTAAGGGGGTCGGGGGGATTCCCCCTTCTAAGGGGGTGGCCGAAGGCCGGGGGATTTCCCCCTCTGAGAGGGGGTGGCCAAAGGCCGGGGGAGTCTTTTCCCCCTCTGAGAGGGGGTGCCCGAAGGGCGGGGGAGTTATTTCACCCCTCTCACCACGCTTATTCTCACCCACAGCTTCTTCTCCCTTTTTTTGCTCAGGATTCTGTGCAAACTGTATACCGTTGTTTTTCTGCCATTCGCTGACGGCAACCTCAGCCTCCTTGCTGATGCGCGGGCGTCTGCCACGTTTGGCTTGGGGAGCATTGGCTTCTGCGGGTTCTTTTACAGGTTCTTTAGGTTCTTTTTTCGCTTCGACAGGCTCGGGTTTCTCGACGGCGGGAGCCTCTTTTGGCTTGGGCTCGGGCTTGTCGGCTTTTGGCGCTTTTTGTTTCTGTTTTTTAGGTTTTGTGGCTTTCTTGATGTCAGGATGGTCTACCTGATGATCGATGATGTCGTAAATGAGCTGGGTACGGTCACGGTTCTCATCGTCAATACCCATCTCGGTAGCAATGATTTTGAGGTCGTCCAACGACTTCTCATTGAGTTCAAAAATGTTGTACATAAATAATTGGTTGAAAGAATTCCAATAGTGGAATATAGTTGTTGATACAATAAATTCTGGGAACACTTTGGCGAGGGTCAATCCACATTGGTGGCTCGTAAAGTGGTGCAAAGGTAATGCTTTTTTTCGGAATGACAAGTTTTTGTCGAAAAAAATCGTATTTTTGCGCCGCTTTAAAAACGAATTATCATGTCACAAAGATTGCAATCCATTTTCTTTTTCCTTTCGGCGCTGCTGTTTGCGCTGCTGTTCTTCCTTCCGTTGGCTGAATATCATGGCGAGTTGAATATTTTGAGGTTCAATGTTTATGGTGTCGAGTCCTTGCTGCCCAATGGTGAAGTGCCTTTTAAGACTGCATTTAGTCTGCCGGTGCTGATCCTCAGCATTACGGTGATGCTGTTGAGCGGCTATCTGGCCATGGGCCTCTTCCGTGCCGTGAAGTTGGCGCAGTTCGTGAAGCTGCACAAGATTGCCCGCATCAACATCATTGTCATCGTGGCTTGGATTGCCGTGGTGTTTGCCTATTACATTCGCGTGATTGGCAAACCGATTGGTGCCGACCCGACATTCAAGGTGGGTGTTTTCTTGCCTTTGGCCGCCCTTTTGCTGTCCATCGCCGCCGCCTCGGGCTTGAGGAAGGACATCAAGAAGGTGCGTTCCACCGACCGCATCCGTTAAGGAAACAGAATAAGCAAAAACAAAGGCCGACTTCCAATGGGAGCCGGCCTTTTTGTTTCCAAAATTCCCTCTATTCAAGTCATTCCCTTGGGAATCTACGAATAGAGGGAATGCCTTAATATGATCTGGAATTCCTGTCGAGTTGGAAGATCTCCGTGTCCTTGAAGGTCTTCCCGTCAATCACCATTCGGATAAAGGTGATTTGCTTATGGAAGCCCGAGTTGCCCGCCGCGCCTGGGTTGATGTGCAGCAAATTGAGCTTCTTGTCGTAAATGACCTTTAATATATGCGAGTGCCCGCAGATGTACAGGTCGGGTTTCTTTTCCTCCAAGATGTTCTTCACTTCAGGCATGTAGTGGCCGGGATAGCCCCCGATATGGGTCATGTAGACATTGACATCCTCGACATGGAAAAACAAGTCCTCGGGGTATTGCATCCGCACGACATGGTCGTCGATGTTGCCATGCACAGCGCGCAATGGCTTGAAGTTGGCCAAAGCATCGGCGGTCTCGATGTTGCCGATGTCGCCCGCATGCCACAGCTCGTCAACGTCCTTGAAGAAGTTGAAAAGCTGTGGTATGAGCGTGCAATGCGTGTCTGATAATATCCCTATTCTCTTCATAGTTAAAGCAACTCCCCCTTTTAAGGGGGTCGGGGGGATTAAAACCCAGTCCTTTTTACTTCAAATTCACCATAAACCCAACTGCCAGCACTTCCTTGAACTGCACCTTCGAGCCTTCAATCTTCAGGCCGGCTTCGTCGTAGAACGGGATGTCGCGGTCATAGATGAGGTGTGTGGAAAGGTTGCAGTTGAGCCAGTCGTTGACCTTCAGCACGAGCATGTTCTGCCAGTCGACGTCGATGTATTGCGGGTTCTTGAGGTAATTGGAGAAGAGCTCGAGCTTCGAGTTGAAATCGATGTTCTTGGCCAAAGGATACTGGAACTTGGCCACAGCGCGGGCACCAAACTCATAACGGACCTTGGCATAGTTGGTGTGGACGACGGTGTCGTTCTTGTCCAACTCGTTGACGCCGAAGGCACCGATGGAGGCCAGATAGTCATCGTTCACGATGGTGATACGGCCTGTGATGGGCGAGAAATAAAGCGAGAAGTGCGGATTAGGCACCCATTCGATACCAAGACCCAAGCTGATGTAGGCAGGGGCGAGGAACTTGGAGATGTACTGGGTGGAGTCTTTCGTGTAGTCGAAGCCATAGGCGAATTGCGAACGGAAGGCCAGCTCGACACCATAGTTGAGATGTTCGGTGGCTTTCAGCGTGGCCAGCGAGGTGAATTCAATCTTGTCGTCGGTCTTGATGGGCTTTTTCTTGAAATCGAAGTAGCTGTAACCCAAAGCGGTGTTCAAGGTGTTGTCCCATTTGAACTTGTCTTTCAGGTAATGGATCTCATAGTTGAAGATGCCTTGTCCGTTAACGGTGTTTTGTCCGCCAGCAGCCCAGTTGGTGAAAGAACTTTGGCCGAAATTGAGGCCGATGTTGCCTTTGTGGCTCCAGCCTTGAGGCAGTTCGTCTTGTGCAAACGATGCAATGCATAGCATAATTGCCAATGCGCTAAGTAAAACTTTTTTCATTTTGATATGGATTAAATTGAATTTGGTCTGTAGTTTTGTTGGCCCTTCGACAAGCTCAGGGGCCTTAACCTGTTAAGCGAGCTAAGGTTGCTGAGCCTGTCGAAGCACCGTCTTGTTTAATAGCTGTTTCCATCTTGGAAGTTGTGTACACCTATACTAAATGTAATGTCCTGCATATTGCTACTACGCACATATTTCCCATTCTTCTCTGCAGGCAACCAAACGGTCTCTTCGATGAGTCGGACAGCCTCGTTGTCGCAACCGCCGCCCACCGAGTTAACGACGACGATGTTCGACACACTGCCGTCAACCTCCACCACGAAGCTCAGGCGCACCGTGCCTTGTATCTCGCGTTCCTTGGCCTCGGCGGGAAACTGCATGTTGTTGGCGATGTACTTGCCCATGTTGCCGCCATCGGCGAAATAGGGTCGAGCTACTTCTTCAAGCTGTTTGTACTCGTATATCGTAAAAGAGGTGTCGACCTCCAAACCGAGTGGCACCATGGGGCGTTCGTGACGTTTCCAATAGCGTTTGTAGCTCCTCGCGCTGAAGTCGACCTCATACTCGTAGTCGTAATCCATGGGGATGCCGATGTTGGTGGCGGGGCTCCAAAGGATGGTCTTCACCAGATGCAATGCGATGGGGGATGCCGCCTCGCTGAAACTCGACTTGATGGTGTAGTTGCTAGCCACGCCTTGCGGGTCGATGTGCATGCCGACAACGACCTTGCCGCTCTTGCCTTGTTCAAGGTCGGCCTCAGGATAGACCAGCGTTCTGGTAATGTAGTCCTCGGTCACTTCATGGCCTGCAACGGGTTGTGGGGCCGTGATTTGGGCTTTCAATTGCCATCCTGAAAAGAGGATGACCATGGCGATGATGAGTTTTGTTTTCATGGCGTTATAGTTTTTTGATGATGCAAAGATAATTGTTTTGTTGAAATGTTGAACTGTTTATTTGTTGAAATGTTGATTTGGCGGTAACTTTACAACAATTCAACAATTCAACACTCAACGATTCAACATAATTTCTATTTTTGCGGAAAATTTAAGTTTATGGAAGACAACTACAAGAATAATATGGTTTTCGGGATTCATCCCGTGCTCGAGCTGATTCGCTCGCAGAAGGAGATTGAAAAGGTCTACATCCAAGGCGGTGTGCGCTCGCCCGAGATTGCGGAGATTGCCAACACCTGTCGCGCCAATGGCGTACCCGTGCAGTTTGTGCCCATCGAGAAAATGAACCGCCTGACGCGCAAGAATCACCAAGGCGTGGTGGCCTTCATCTGTCCAATCGAATACCAACCCTTGGAGAAAGTGGTGCAGATGGTCTTCGAGGACGGCCGCGACCCCATCGTCCTCATGCTCGACCGCGTGACCGATGTGCGCAACTTCGGCGCCATCGCCCGTACGGCCTACGCCGCCGGCGTGGATGCCATCGTCATCCCCAACCACGGCTCGGCCTCCATCAATGGCGACGCCATGAAGACCTCGGCAGGGGCTTTGTCTTTAATCAATGTGTGTCGGGTGGAGAACCTGAAGGACGCCATCGATTTCTTGAAGGCCAGTGGCTTGCGTGTAGTAGGCTTCACCGAGAAGGCGCACGAAAGCCTATGGAAATCCGACCTCACCGGTCCGCTCTGCGTGATGATGGGCTCGGAGGAGGACGGCATCAGCCCCGCCTATCTTAAACGCTTAGACGACCACCTGATGATCCCCATGCCCGGCGACATTGATTCGTTGAATGTCTCGGTGGCCACGGGCGTGGTTTGTTTTGAAGTGGTGAGGCAGAGGATGGGATAAGATTCATTAAAACGGAAAAATGTTATCTGAAATGATAATTATATCGTTTTAATGTTTATATTTGCAGCGTTAAACTCTAAAATGAATTGTTATGAAAAGACTTCTATGCTTTCTGTTTGCGCTGCCCATGCTGGTTCTCCCGTTGTTGGCTTCGGCTCAAGTTACCATCAAGATTGAGAAACTTTCTAAACCAGACAAACTGCTTCCTTTGCGTGAACCTATGGACATCGCCCAATCTCTGGCGCGTTATAACGCCCATGTCCCTTATGGTGAATTTTACGAAAATGAAGTTCTTTCCATGAATATTGATGCAGATAGTCTTGTGAACTATGGGCATTGGTTTCATCCGTTTTTTTATGGCATGTATGATGCCTACGCAGAACATCGCCCGTTTGTGCTTTCGCCCGATATGATTTGGATGCTGATTGCCCAAGGTTTTTCGCACCACATCAATTCCGACCCAGAGAAATACCGCGATAGGATGGTGGATTTCACGGACAAATTGTCGTTGGTGGTAGAAAGCGATCAACCGCTTGACTCGGCAGAATGGGAGGCGCTGATTCCTCGGTTTGCCGAAGAAATTCGTAACAACACCAAGGGCGCGATTGCAGAAACGATGATCGCCGACTTTTCGACCACGACACAGTATGAGCAAATTGCCTCCCAAATCACCTTGATGGAGACAACGAAGGCTTTTTTTGAGTTTGTGGTGATATATGCGGCTTGTGGTATTCCTGAAGTGACCTTGTTGGGCACGACAGAGGATTGGCAACGGGTTTACGACAAGGCAATGCAGTTGCGCTCGTTCGATTTAGATTGGTGGATTAACGAATTGGAGCCCATCCTGAAGAAGTTCATTGATGCCTCGAAAGGCAAGAAGGATGTCAAGTTTTGGCGCAATATGTTCAAATGGCACACGCAGGAAGAATACGGTGCACCCAATATCATCGACGGTTGGATTGTGAAGTTCTTCCCCTACGACAAGGACGGCAAGCACTTCGATTTGAAGACTTTGACTCGCGATTCCAATTTGCCTGATGAAATATCGAAAGTTGATGTTCGCTTCATGGAATTGTTGGAAGATGGGACGAAAGAGGAAACGATGATTGAGTTGTGGGGAGGATTCTTTGGCCTTGAACAAAACCCCGAAAACTTTGCACTTGCGCCAAAAATCGGTTGGCTGGTGAAGAAGAAGACCAATGAAGAAAGTGCAAATCTTGTCAGACTGAAATATGATATGAAAGAAGAGGGTATCAATTTAAAAATAAAAGAGATACCTCTTGTTTTGAATAAACTTGATACGTTTCCCAGCTTGACACTCCAATTCAAAGATAAGGTCTATTTTCCGGAATGGATGAAAAACAAGCAGATGAGATCGCTGCTAGTGTATGGTGACATTTCAACGGAAGAAAGGAACAAACTGTTGACATGGTATCCATCCGCAAGGATTGTTGTGAACAATGCAAATTATACTTTGAACAACGGTGCTTGGGATGTCAATGTATATATCACGGCGGAAAGAAATGTCGGGTCCGCCCTTGACGGTATCGACCACATTGGAACGCTTCAGATTTATAATAAAGAAAGGAAGGATTTCTCTTACACGGGCAGGTCCTTTGATGTCATCATCCCGAAAAACGTGACAAAACATATAGACGAAATTGAGTTTAGCAAAAAACCATCTGACAAATGCTTGAAGGCTTTGAGGGAACAATTTCCGGATACGGTAATCGATTGGCGTGAACATGATTAGGATGATATTAAATGAAAAACAGCGGTCATCCGCTGTTTTTCATTTAATCTTCTTTGTCAAATTATGGCATATAGAATTCATCATCCGTCCAATTTGCCACATTGTTTTCGATATAGGTCGCCACGCGGTTCAATTCCACGTTGTCGCGGATGATATGGTCGTGGAATCGGGGTTGCCAGGAGAAGGGGAAATCATTTTCGTTGGCGAAACGGGTAATCGATGATTTCAAACCACCAATTACAACAGACAACCATCCCTGTAAATTGGCAATGTCCTGTAGAGACGCGGCGCGCCACGTCTCTACAACACGACGGTCATATTTTGTTTTGTTACCATCAATAACGACAATTGCATGCAAATGATTAGGCATTATCGTCCACAATGGAATCTCTGCATATGGATAATGTGACGACACATTTTGAAACTGTTCATCAGCATATTTCCCTATGTCAGACAACATCATTTCCCCATCCACGATTTCGCCGAAAAAATGTTGTCGGTGTTTCGTGCAGATGGTGATGAAATAGGAACCGCCATCATAATCATGCCAATCGGCACGGGCGGATTCTATTCGGTATTTGTTTTGGAATCTGTCGTCTGACATTGGCCTGTTTTTAGGTTGGGTCTGTAGAGACGCGGCGCGCCACGTCTCTACATGCGAAACCATAATTATTTCAAATATTTATCCAACCAATTGTAGAACCTCCGCTGCCACAAAACACCATTCTGCGGTTTCAGCACCCAGTGGTTCTCGTCGGGGAAATAGAGGAACTCGGCAGGGATACCGCGAAGGATGGCGGCGTTGTAGGCCTGCATGCCCTGCGTGAAGCAGATGCGGTAGTCCAAACCGCCGTGGATGACGAGGATGGGCGCGGTCCATTTGTCGACGAAGAGGTGGGGCGAGTTGGCGTAGGTCTTACGCACAGTGGGGTTGTTCCAGTCCCAATAGGGGCCACCGAGGTCCCAATTGACAAACCACATTTCCTCGGTTTCAAGGTATTGGGCCTCCAGGTTGAACATACCATCATGGGCAATGAGGGCCTTGAAACGACCGTCGTGGTGACCGGCTAACCAATACACGCTGAAGCCGCCGAAACTGGCACCCACGGCACCGAGGCGGTTCTCATCGATATAAGGTTCTTTCTTCAACTCATCGATGGCGCTGAGATAGTCCTTCATGCACTGTCCGCCGTAGTCGCCGCTGATTTCCTCAAGCCATTCCTGACCGAAGCCGGGCAAGCCGCGACGGTTGGGGGCGACGATGATGTAGTCGTTGGCTGCCATCATCTGGAAGTTCCAGCGATAGCTCCAGAACTGGCTCACGGTGCTCTGCGGTCCGCCTTCGCAGTAGAGCAGGGCAGGGTATTGCTTGGTGCTGTCGAAATGCGGGGGATAGATGACCCAGGTCAGCATGTCCTTGCCGTCGGTGGTCTTCACCCAGCGTTCTTTCACGTCGCCCATGGTGAGCTGTGCAAAAATTTTATCGTTGACGGTGGTGATTTGCGTGGCTTCGCCTGTGGCGGGGTCGACGCTGAAGAGCTCCGTCGGGTGGCTCATCGATTGGCGGCCGGCGATCAGCTTATCGCCGTTGAAGTGCACCGAGACGTAGTTGTGTTGGCCTTCCGTCAACTTCTTGATTTCGCCGTTTTCGAGGGTGAGGGCGTAGAGTTGGTCAGTGGCATAGGCGTCGCTGATGAAGTAGAGGGTCTTGCTGTCGTCGGCCCAGCTGAAGCCTGTACAGCATTGGTCGAAGCGGGCCGAGTAGTCGGTCTTCTCGCCGGTCTCGAGGTCCATCACGAAGAGGCGTTGCTTGTCGCTCTCGTAGCCGTCGCGTTCCATGCTCTCCCAGGCCATGTATTTGCCGTCGGGCGAGATGACGGGGTTGAGGTCGTAGCCCATCATGCCTTCGGTGAGGTTTTTGCACTCGCCACTCAGGATGATGTATTGGTAGATGTCGGTGTTGGTGGAGAGGGCGTAGTCCTTGCCGACCTTCTTGCGGCAGCAGTACACGAAGCTCTTGCCGTCGGGCAGCCATTGCACTTGTTCCATACCACCGAAGGGACGCACGGGGGCTTCCCATTGCTCGCCTTGCATCGCGTCAAACGAAGCCTCGATTTTGCCGCTACTGAAGTTGCCCACGAAGATGTGGCCGTAGGTGTCGACCCAATGGTCCCAGTGGCGATACATCAGGTCGTTGTTGATGCGGCCCGAGGACTTGTCGAGGTCGGGATAGATGTCGGCCACGGTCTCTTTCAGCTTCACTTCCTTGGTGAAGAGCACCTGGGCGCAGTCGGGCGAGTAGAGGAACCCGTTGATGTCGTCCTTCTCGCTGGAGACGCATTGCAGGCCCGTGCCGTCGGGATTCACCTCCCAGAGTTGCATGATGTCATCTTTAGGCGCGAGGAAGCCGATCTTCTTGCCGTCGGGACGCCATTGTGGGCTGTATTGGCTGTCGTTGCTCACGACCAACACCTTGTTGTCGCTGCCGTCGGCGTTCATGATATACAAGGTGGAGCCGCTACGGTTTTCAGGTACACTGTAATAGGTAACGGCATAAACAATTTTTTGATGGTCGGGCGAGATGCTGTATTCACCGATGCGGCCCATGCTCCACAGCACTTCGGGCGTCATGATGTCCGACTGCAGGGTGAGCTCTTTCGGTCCGATTTTCTCTTTGACCTCGGTTTTAGTGTCGGTTTTTGTTTCATTTTTGGCTCCGTTTTCACGGGGTTGTGTGTTGCACGATACGATTAGACAGGTAATCATGGCTAACAGGAATAGTTTGTTTTTTCTCATATTTGATAGGGTTTAAGAATTTGGCGGTAAAATTAGGGAATAATATGATATGAGGGACTAATGGATGGCATTTTTTGTCGGTGAGGGTTTACACCGCCCGCCTATGAGGCTGACACCCCTTCGGGGTTTCTATGTGCCGCGAAGTCCCGAAGGGACGGCAGCACCCAGGCAGATGGTGTGAACCTCTGCCGAAAAAAAAACAATCATTTTGCCGTTTTGATTGAAAAATAAATGCTATTTTTTGCAATTAATTTGCACGGTAAGAAAAGCATCCATATTTTTGCAACCTAATTTTACTTGATTATGAAAAAGCAAATCCTTTTTCTCCTGGTGGTGTTGGCTGGAGGCCTCGGATTGAAAGCTCAAGACAAGGGCGTGTTGAAATACTGCAATTTCGTCTTGCCTGACAATTCCTTGGTCAGTTACGAAGTAGCCAACGGCATCGACATCCAGTTCAAAGATTCCCTAATGGTGGTGAACGATCTGAGCTTTTTTATGGATGAGATGGTGAGATATTATTTCTCGGAAGAGGATGTTAGCGGAGTTAATAACAATGAGGCCGGCAATGGCAGTTACGTAATCGGCGACAAGCTGTTTGTGAATGGTTCTGGCATGGGAAACATCATCGTTTCCGATTTGTTGGGGCATGTGGTGTTCAGCAATCCGAACTGTAAGGAATGTGTCATCGACCTGTCTGCCCTTGCACCTAACACATTGTATGTCATCAAAGTAAACAACCAAACTATCAAATTCATTCGGAAATGAAAAAGAGTGTTTTGTTCGTATTATGTCTTATGGTGTGTGTGTTCGGCTATGGTCAAAGTCATAGGGGTTATGTCATTATGTTCAATACTCCGAACGGAACCGTTTGCTTCGACACCCAATCTGTCGTCAACATCCACATTGATGCCTCGGGCCAGACCTTGATTCACAGCGAGGGAACGGAATGGACACCGCTGGCTGATATGGACACGGTTAGTGTTGTCAGGGCCATCGACACAGCCGATTGGGTTGACCTCGGCCTGCCGAGCGGCTTGTTGTGGGCCACGCGCAATGTGGGCGCCAACCACCTTGGAGACAATGGCGACTATTTTGCTTGGGCCGAAACGCAACCTAAGAGTGTTTACGATTGGAGCACTTACACGTATAGCTGCAACGGCGATAATCATTCATTTACAAAATATTGTCGCCACCCAAATTACGGATGCGACGGCTTAACCGATACCCTTACCATCCTGCAACACGTCGACGACGCAGCCACGGCCAGTTTGGGCGACGGCGCGCGTATGCCCACGTTAGAGGAATGGCAGGAACTGAACAACAATTGTACGTCAGTTTGGACGACCCAATACGGCGTGAATGGAAGACTTTTCATCGGTAGCAATGGCAACACGCTCTTCCTTCCGGCTGCTGGTTGGTGGTCGGGGAACGACCTTGTCTTCGTTGGCACCGATGGCGAGTATTGGTCGAGCTCGCTCTATGTGTTTTACTCGGATATGGCATGGTATTTCGATTTCAACTCGGCTGGTTCCAACACGAGCCACTTCAATTCCCGCGATTGGGGCCGGCCAATCAGGGCTGTCAAAGCAAATTGAAGGAGTAAATGTTCTGACTTTTGCAAAACTCCCTTGAAAAAGTGTCAAAATACTTGTAAAAGTCCCTTGAAAAAGTGTATCTTTGCAGCTTCAAATTTTAAATCATTAAATCACAGAATACTATGTTAAGTCAAGATGTAAAGATTGGAAGTGCTGTCCGTTTGGATGGAAAGATTTATTTCTGCATTGACTTCCAACACGTTAAGCCTGGCAAGGGCAACACTATCATGCGTATCAAACTGAAGGACGTGTTGAGCGGCAACGTGCTTGAAAAGCGTTTCGACATCGGCGTGAAGCTCGAGGATGTCCGCGTTGAGCACCGTCCCTATCAGTACCTCTACAAGGAAGGTGAGGACTATATCTTCATGCACACAGAGACCTACGAACAGATCCCGATCGCTGGCGACAACATCACTGGCGTGAAGTTCATGAAGGAAAACGATGTGGTTGACGTCGTCGTCGACGCCAGCACCGAGACCATCCTCTTCGCCGAAATGCCGGTGAAGACCGTCCTCCAGGTGACCTACACCGAGCCTGGTGAGAAGGGCAACACAGCCACCAACGCTCTGAAGGAAGCCACCGTCGAGACAGGCGCCATGGTTCGCGTGCCGTTGTTCATTAACACCGACGACATGATCCGCGTCGACACCCGCACGGGCGAATACTGCGAACGCGTGAAGGCATAAGTCAACGCTACGTAAAAAATAGCGCAGAGTCATTGACTTTGCGCTTTTTTTGTATTTTTGCAGGCGAAGTTTTTTGCACGCAAAATGCGCAGAACTATAGGAATCGCAATGCGACGCAATATTTGACACCGGCAGGCTTCTGCGTTTTCTGCGAATTCTGCGTGAAATTATTGTTATTCAAACAATTCATAAGCCGATGAAAATCAAGAAAACTACTCTGAAAACTATTGCGGGACTCATTGACGCAAAATATATTGGCCCCGCCAACTTTCCTATCACGGGACTGAACGAAATCCACAAGGTGGAGGCGGGCGACATCACCTTCGTCGACCACCCGAAATACTATGCCAAGGCGCTCAACTCGGCTGCGACAGTGGTACTTATTAATAAAGAGGTGGTTTGCCCTGAGGGCAAGGCCTTGCTGCTTCATGACGATCCTTTCGATGCCTTCCTGCGTATCATGCGGCATTTCCGTCCCTTCGAGCCACAGATGCAGCCCATCAGCGACTCGGCCGAGATAGGGGAGGACACGCTCATCATGCCGGGCTCGTTCGTCGGGCATCATGCCGTCATCGGAAAGAACTGCCTCATCCATCCCAATGTGACCATCTATGACCACTGCGTGATTGGCGACAACGTCATCATCCACTCGGGTAGCGTCATCGGGGCGGATGGCTATTATTTCCAACGCCGCAACGAAGGTTTCAAGAAGTTTGAGTCCTTTGGTCGCGTGGTCATCGCCGATGATGTGGAGATTGGTGCTCTGTGCAGCATCGACCGCGGTGTCACCTCCGACACCATCATCGAGAGTGGCACTAAGTTGGATAACCACTGCCAAATCGGCCATGACAGTTATATTGGTCACAACTGCCTCATCGGTGCCCATGCTGCTATCGCTGGCGTCACCCGCATCGAGGATGATGTCATCCTTTGGGGTCGTGTGTGCATCAATAAAGACCTAGTCATCGGCACAGGTGCTGTCGTCTTGGCAACCTCCGCCGTCGACAAGAACATCGAACCAGGCAAGGCCGTCTTCGGTGTGCCTGCCCAAGAGGTGCGGAAACAATGGCGCGAACAGGCCGCCTTGCGCCAACTGCCGGAATTCCTGAAAGAATACTATAAAACGCATCAATCATAACGATGGCCTATGGCAGATGGCTAATGGCCTGCCTCTCGGTTATAGCAGGCCATAGCCATAAGCCATTGGCCATAGTCAAAAACACAACCATGAAAAGAATAACTCTACTATTGGCACTCATCCTCGTGGGCATGACGGCCTTCGCTCAAAACATGAAGACCTATCAATATGCCGAGCGTGACACACTCCATCTTTATTTTGATTTCTACACGCCCGACAAGGTTCACGATAGCACGATTTGCATGGTCTATGTCTTTGGCGGCGGTTTTATTGGTGGCCATCGCGACGGCGACTTTGAGAAGGCCTATTTCAAGCAGTTGGTTGACGAAGGCTTCCAAGTGGCTGCCATCGACTACCGTCTGGGTTTGAAGGGTGCCAAAAACCTTAGTGTTTTCAACTCCGATCCCTTGAAGGATGCCGTCAATATGGCGGCGGAAGATGCCATTTCGGCCATCGCTTATTTGCTTGAACATGCCAAGGAACTGAAGGTGAACAAAGACTATATTGTGATGGTCGGCTCCAGCGCTGGTGCCATCACTTCGTTGCAAGTGGATTATGCCTTGTGCAACGGTTTCCTGAATTATGACATCCTCCCTGAAGATTTCCGTCTGGCTGGCGTGGTGTCGTATGCGGGGGCCATCTTCTCCAAGGAAGGCAAGGTGAAATATCGCAATCATGCACCTGCTCCCACAATGATGTATCACGGAATGGCCGACCGCTTGGTGCCCTATACACAGATTTCATTTATGAATATAGGCTTCTTCGGGACAGATGCCCTGGTGAAGCGTTTCGAAAAGTATGACTATCCTTATTTTGCCCGTCGTTTCGAGGGCTACGGACACAGCGTGGCTGTTGGAGGCCCACTGACGGTTGATGACCTCTTGTGGTTCTGCCGCCATTATATCTACGGAAAGGAGAAACTCCAAGTGGACGGCACATACACAAACCTCAACCCTGCAACGATGCCTCCTTATGATGTGTATACACCAGATGACCTGTATAAGTGATTCGTTTTTGTTTCTAACAACGAAGAAATGAACAAGTTGCGGTTTTCTCTGTTTGTGTTGTTGTTTTTCAGTGTAATGTGCGTCAAGGCACAAAACAAATGGCATTATAACTTCGGCCTCGGTGCTTCTTTTAACGCGGGCAATGTCAACAACTGCAACATTAGCAACGACGGCACCATTGAACGCAACGACAGCTTGATCGCATTCGATGCCCGCTACAAGCTGCTTTATAGCTCACTCATCGACAGGAATGCCACCGACCAGCGATGGAAAGAGACCAATTTTGAGATCAACGGTGGCGTGAAGATGGACCTGTACCAGTATGGCAAATACTCTCCGTTTCTGGCCTGTGAGATGCTTACCAACAAATACAAGGGCTACGACCTCAGACTGAGTGGACTTGCTGGAATGAAATATCGCATCTACACCATCCCGGCAGTTTGCGACTATTCCATCAGTGCGGCCTTCGTTTACGATTGGACCGACTTCACTGATGAGACCCACCTTCTCAACAACAACTACCGCATCTCGATTCGCCCTAAGATCAAGCAAAGGCTTGCCGAAAACCTCACCTTGTTGCATACCACATTCTACCAGCCTTCGGTGCTCGATTTCGACGACTACATCATCAACTGCAACACCAAACTGCAAACACAGATCACTCGGAAGTTTTTCGTCGACATTGCGTTTTCCTACGAGTACCGCAGCCGTGTTCCCTCCGAAAACTATAAGAAGCATGACTTTCTGTCGGAGGTTTCATTTAGGTTTAAGTATTAACGATAATTATAGTATAACTGACAAAAATGAAAAGACTAATGATTTGCATTGGAATGGCTGCCACCATGGTGGGCTGCGCTCCAAAAGAGGAGGAACCTGTAGAACAGCCCCAGCCCAAAGAGGAATTCAAGTATTTGGTGGACGAGTTCGCCGACTTGAGGATCATGCGTTACCAAATCCCAGACTGGGACCAGCTGACGCTGCAACAGAAGAGCTACATCTATTATTTAGGTGAAGCCGCCAAATGTGGTCGCGACATCCTCGCCGACCAAAACTGCAAGTACAATCTGGTGGTCCGCAAGACCATTGAGGCTGTGCTGAACTCGTATCAAGGCGATCGAGAGAGTGCCGATTTCCAGAACTTCGTGGTCTATGCCAAGCGTGTGTTCTTCAGCAATGGCATCCATCACCATTATGCTGAGGACAAGTTCTTCCCAGAGGTCAGCGAGACCTATTTCGCTGACTTGATTAAGGGCAGCGACGCTAACCTGCTCCCGCTCAACGAGGGCGAGACGGTGGATGACTTCGTCGCTTTCCTGACGCCTGTGGTCTTCGACAAAGAGCTCTACAAGGTGCGCCGCAGCAGTGAGGACGACATCATCATCAACTCGGCGGTGAACTTCTACGAGGGCGACATTAAAAAGGCCGAGGTGGAAGCCTTCTACAACAAGATGCGCAAGCCCAACGACGCCACTCCCATCAGCTATGGACTGAACTCCAAGCTGGTGAAGGAAAATGGCAAGATCTATGAAGATGTGTACAAGGCCGACGGACTGTATGGCGAGGCCATCCAAGCCATCATCGGCTGGCTGCATAAGGCCAACGAGGTGGCGGAGAACGACAGCCAACGCAAGTACACGCAGAAGCTCATCGACTATTATACCACGGGCGACCTGAAGACCTGGGATGAGTACAACATTGCTTGGGTACAAGACTCGCTTTCCCACATCGACTTTGTGAATGGCTTCATTGAGGACTATGCCGACCCGATGGGTATGAAAGCCACTTGGGAAGCCGTTGTCGACTACAAAGACCTTGAGGCTACCGTCCGTTCCAACACCATCAGCGAGAACGCCCAGTGGTTTGAAGACCATTCGCCCGTCGACCCGCGCTTCAGGAAAGAGGAGTGCAAGGGCGTGTCGGCCAAGAGTATCATTGTCACCACGCTGGGTGGCGACTGCTTCCCCTCGCCCCCGATTGGCATCAACCTGCCCAATGCCGACTGGATTCGCAAGGACTACGGCTCCAAGTCGGTGACCATCACCAACCTGATGGAAGCCTATGACAAGGCTGCCGATGAATGTCCGAGGAGTGCGCTCAAAGAGTTTGCCTACTCGCAGGAAGAAATCGACCTCTGCAAAAAATACGGCTCCGATGCCGATGTGGTGCACACCAACCTGCACGAGTGCTTGGGCCACGGTTCAGGCAAGCTGTTGCCTGGCACACAGCCTGGTGCTTTGAAGGAATTCAGTTCAACTTTGGAGGAAGCCCGTGCCGACCTTTTTGGCCTGTATTTCCTGGCCGAGCCGAGGATGGTGGAGTTGGGCGTGATGCCTGATGCCGAGGCTTATAAGGCCGAGTATTGCTCCTATATCCGCAACGGCATGATGTCGCAGTTGGCCCGTGTGGAGCTGGGCAAGGACGTCACCGAGGCACACATGCAGAACCGCAAGCTCATCTCTGAGTGGTGCTACGAACACGGCAAGGACGCCAACGTCATCGAGAAGAAGGTGGAGAACGGCAAGACCTACTTTGTCATCAACGACTTCGAGGCTTTGCGTGGCTTGTTTGGCGAGCTGTTGGCCGAGATCCAGCGCATCAAGAGCGAAGGAGACTATGCCGCAGGCAAGGCCATCGTGGAAAAGTACGCCGTGAAGGTCGATCCCGAGCTGCACAAGGAAGTCAAGGAGCGTTACAACGCCTTGGGTTTGAAGCCCTACGGTGGTTTCATCAATCCCGAAATCGTGCCCGTCATGGAAAACGGCCAGGTGGTTGACTACAAGGTCGAGTATCCTTCCGATTTCGTGGCGCAGCACCTGAAATATGGCAAGGAATACAGCTTCTTGAAGGCGAAGCATTAATTGCAAAAGAATAAATGCATCGAGTCCTCGGCATCGTCATGTCGAGGACTTTTTTTTGATTTGTCGGTAAATTCTTTACTTTTGCAACCATGAACGGCAAAGACGAAATAATCAAGAAAAGGCTCTATTTTGAGGGGCTGAAGCAGGCCATTGAAACACCTTTGGCTGGAGAGGCTATGAACGATGTGGAGGAGGTCATTCAGGATGATGAGACCGAAGAAAACATCAAAGAAACGCTAAGGTTGTGGAAAGAAGTGAACGGGCCTTTTGACAATGCCATAGTCTTTGTTCACAACAACCGCTTCATCGTGGAGGAGAAGGAGAACATCGTCAATGATGACTCGGAGGTTGTCTTTATGATGCCTGAGGAGATGTTCAACACCTTGAGGAAACTGCTCAAATCTACGGTCATGGAGTTTCTTTCCGTTTTGGGAATACCATCGAACGAGAAGACTCAACTGCTTGAATGTGTCGAAAATGGCGACAAGGATGCTTTCGTTTCGGCGATGGAACATGCCCAGTGCGACTTGACCGCTTTGGCCAGGTTGTGTTCCTGTTGTATGGATGACACGTCTTCTGGTGCCGAGATGAAGGGAGACGACCTTACCTTTTATCTTGACTATATGGCGGGTCGTCTTCATGAGAGGAACGGGGCCGATGACGGGCGCATGTTGGAAGCCATAAAACGATGGCAACCCTCTGCTGAGGTGCTGGACAATGATGACAGCGACGAAGCCTTGGACCGATATTTTTCCGACTACCGCCATTTCCTGGAGACGGACTTGGCCACACATCTCCATTTTTATTGGGACTGGTACGGTGACTTCACGCTGAAGGAGCGCAACCTGATAGACCCGATTCTCGACAATCCTTTGGCCAAAGACTTGATTGATAAGATATGGGAAGATTACAAAAACCCTAAGCCGAAGCCTATAGAGCCTTTCGCACTCCCCGATGACTTCTTCGACTGGCATCACAAGTCCAGCATGCCGAAAGAGTTTTTCTATATGGATGACGCCTTGAAAAAGCAAGGTGTGGATACCCTAGTGGCCTTCATTGATTGGCTTGCGGAAAAGGGCTATATTGCCGACGACAACGAAGTGAAGGCTTTGTTTGCCTATCGCCTAACGGGAAGATGCCGCCCAGAAGGGGAAGAGTTGCCCGTGATAGAATGGCACGGAAAGAACGGCAAGTCGTATGAGTTGATCTACCTCGTCCGTTTCCTTTCCGACCGTGGCGACTACCGTAAGATGCGCCGATTTTTCACCGGTCCCGAATGGGTGAAAGACCGCGACAGCAGCTATGCCAACTCAGCAGATTCGGAGTTCCGAAAACAGATGTCAAAGTTCTATCCCGAGGTGTGCAAGTTTGTGGTTTGATTCCAAAAATTGCAGACTTTTGGGCCATAAGTCGAAATTTTTATGCGTTAAGGCCCGAAAGTGTGCATTTTTTTGTCACACGGATTTCACAGATCACACAGATATTGCTCGCCGATGGCGAGCGGCTGCCACAGGCAGAAAATCTGAGAAATCTGTGTAATCTGTGTGACTCAAAAAGTTCTTACTATAATTCACTACATTCCATTGCCGTCCAGCGGAAAGCCTTTACTTTCGCGCCATGCAAGGCAAGAATGAGTATATGACCATCGAGCAGTCCGCGAAAAAACGGCAGGTGTCTGTGGCGGTAATGAAAGAATTGCTATCTTTGCGGCATCGCTTCGGCGAAAAGACATCTTGCGAAGGACGTTTGACGACGCAGTTCCGACTGGTAAATTCTGGTAAAATTCTATCAAGGGACGAAAGACGGCAAATGTCCACACCTTATTATTATAGGGCGTGGACTGCTTTTCCTCATTTTTTGATACGGTTTACCAGAGCCATCCAGCGGAATGAGAAAGGTTGGGACGCGCTCTTTCTTTATGCCTTGGCTGTTGCGCCGCTTCGCGTCATTGCGAGGAGGAACGACGAAGCAATCCAGAAAGAAAACAACTTGAAATTGAAATGAATACAACGAAGAAAAAATATCGACAAACTGAGCATTAGTCTGAAAAATGACTATATTTGCAGCGAGTTGGGGGAGAAATCCTGACTCGGCAAGGAAGGCATTCCTGGAGTCTCTGCCTAAGAAATTCGCCAAATTTACAATGGGAGACGAGGACTAATGCTCACCTTTTGTTTTTATTGTCAATGACTTGGCAATGCCAATCACTTGATATAAAAACGAGCGTGATGTATTTGTTTCTTCGAACCGTTCCATTAAAGGTGTTTGGCGATACCATTAGGCAGACGGCTTGACAGAATCGAGTCTCACGCTTTTCTTGTGCCATAACCAATATGTATGAAGCCAGCCTTGGTGGGACTTGCGGGCACAAAAACAACATTATATGCTTTACAGAATCACAGTGAAAAACTCGAAACAGACCAGCGGCATCCGTGTGGAAAAAGGGATGTCCGTTGATGTAGTAAGCAACAGCATGAGCAACCCCGTGACGACCAACGGCGGCCAAGCCGTGGTGGATGCCTTTATGAGAATTTACGGAATTGACATCAAAAAGGTCGGTGCTTTGAGCATAGCTTGGTTGGATGTGGAAAGGATTGGATAGTTGTATTTTTATTATTTATGCGATGGAAATAAACCTAGTTTCAATAATACAAGCAGTTGCACCATCAAATGAACATATAGCGCAAGAGGTTAGTGAACTTAAATATCTTAACCCCCAATTGTCTAATGATCAATTAGCTTTACGGTGGGGCAAAAGAATAAGAAATAATTATACTTCTGTTGGAGTTGCAACTGCTTTGCCAAGTGCAATTCCGGGAATTGGTACAGCAGCACAAATTGCTATAGAAGCGGGAACTATTAGTGCAGATTTGGCTTTGATGCTCAGATGGATGGGAAAACTATGTATGGGAATTGGGATGATATATGGAAATAATCCGAGTTTTACTATCAATCAAGATTTAGTGAATATTTTAGGGCTCTGGAGTGGTGTTGTTGATGTTGCGAAAAATGCCACAAAAAGAGTTGGTACGAAAGTGGCCGTAGTTCAGTTCAACAAACATGTGTCAGGAAAAGTGTTGGCAAAAATAAATAAAAGAGTAGGTACTACAATTCTCACAAAATATGGTGGTAAACGAGGAGGAGTCGCTTTGGGCAAGTTGGTTCCATTTGGTGTTGGAGCAGTGATAGCAGGCGGTTTTAATTATTTTACTTTTAATGCGTTTATGAAAAGCGCAATTAATTATTATAAGAACGATAATGATTATGTAATGTTTGAAGAATAATTAGGAGAAGCCGAAAGCCTATTTAAGTGGAGGCAATAACAAAAACAAGAATAATATGGATTCAAATGCAACAAACAACGAGTACTCCAAAGAGTACAGCGAATCATCCTTTTGGAACAAAGTAAAGAAGTATTCATCGAAAGCTGGGAGTAAAGTTATATACACCGCATTAAAGCTGTACTACACCTTACAGTCCCCTGACACTCCAGCTTGGGCTAAAGCTGTGATTATTGGAGCCTTGGGCTATTTTATAGCTCCGATAGATGCCGTATCAGACGTTATCCCAGTGGTTGGATATGCCGATGACCTAGGCGTGTTGGCTGCTGCCGTTGCAAGTGTTGTGACTTGCATAACTCCATCCATCAAAGACCGAGCTAAAGCTAAGACGAGAGAATGGTTTGGAGAATCTGAAATGGAAGATCTTGATTGAACTTTACTAACTTGTTCTTAGGGAGTGTTTTTGGCACTCCCTAAGAATGTTTACTAATGACCCTTTAATTTTAAGCTATGGAAGTTTTCTTTATTATTGAACTAATCTTGGGAATTTGGGGACTGAGTAGAATAAATGCATCTTGGTGGTGGTATGTTGCCCTAATTGGTTTCAGTGTGGTAATGTATATAATAGTGGACAACTCAAAGGGAAGCGATAAGGAAGAGAAAGGGAAGAATAAATGAAAAAACTAAAAGAAATATGGTTCGTGATATGGGATGCAGAAACGATAATTGCATTGGTGTCTGGTATTATCGGTGTTGGTTCAGCATTTGGGACATATAAATTATACACCTTATTGCCTTCTGTAACATCAACATGGCAAACTTTCTTTCTTTGGATAAAAATTCTGTATTGTGCAATAACCGCATTCATTTTTATTATTGTTTTTATTGTTTTGTCGTTTCGATGTTTAGAAGAAATAGCAGATGTAATAAAATATGGAAATAAAGAAGATGCAAAAGTTGAAGAAGATAAGAATCATAATAGTAAATAGATCTGGATTGTATCAAATTATTGGGGAAAGACAAGCAATATGACCCCTTGGTAGACCTCCTAATTAAAAGAGCCCGCCCGCCGCGTCTATACCGCCACGAAGAAGGCCATCCAGCAATGCGGCCAGTTCAAGCGCATTGAATGTGACGACCAGACCTTCACCATCACGGCAAGGCATGGGATGAGTTTGCTTTCGCTTGGCGAAAACGTCACCATCCACGTGGTGGCCACAAGCACACAGGAAACCGAGGTGAGGATAGAATCTACATCACGCATCTTCCTCAACTTCATCAACGGCGGTGCCAACAAAAAGAATGTCCAAAGCCTCGAAGACTACATTCGAAACGAGGTGTGTAAGTTTTGCAGCGATGAGGAAATCAAACTAAACAAACAATAACTATGGCAAAATCAAAACAAGACAAAGCCCGCGAGGAGGCCATCGAAAACCTCGGTAACAATTTCATTTTTGAGGTGTCGGAGGAACACATAGCAATAGAGGACAGATTAGAGAATTGGGAACTGAGTCGATTCTTCTTTGCAAACAATCCTTGGTGGGCTGAACCTGGCGAGCCAATGGATGTCCCAGAAAACATCAGGGACTATGCCATCGACGAGCTGCGAAAACAGCTTCCCCAAGGCTATTCCATCGAAGACGACACTATCATCAACCCCTGCAACAACGACTACTTGAAAGAGACCATCAAACGCCTTCAAGACCTGGTGAAGCACCCCGAAGAAATCACCTCTTATCCCTATCCTTTGGGCTGGTGGAAAACGGAAGTGTGCCAATTTCACGACACATTGATATGCTTTCGCACAGAAGACGACAAGGAACTATTTACCCTTCACGAGTTTCTTCTTTACATCATTCCGCATCTCGGCCAACGCTACGAAAAGCTCTATATCGGCGGGGTATTCAGCTATTGCCATTGATAGAAAGCAGGACAACCCTTGCCGTTTTCCGGAAAATGTGTATTTTTGCAGCAAATAAAAACAGCTTTCATAATGGATACAGCAGTTTTGAACCCAACACAAATGCACCTGTTGAAACTCTTTGCCTTCAACAACAGCGAGGATTATGCCCGTGAGATACAGATGGTACTCATGCGCTATTTCCAGCAGAAACTTGACGAGGAGTCAGACCGACTTTGGGAGGAAGGCGTTTTGAATCAAGAGAAGTTGGACGAAATTCGCCACTTGGATCTTCATGCTATTTGATAGTGTCATGGCGAGATTGGTACTTGACACGAACAGTTTGATACAATGCGCTTCAAGTCGCAGTCCGTATCATGATTTGTGGAGGTCGTTTCAGGATGGGCGCAATGTGCTTTGTGTTACCACGGCAATTCTTGAGGAGTATGCGGAAATCCTTACAAGACTGACAAGCGAGCGGTTTTCCGAATACGTTCTCGGCGTTATCACCAACAACCCTGACACGCTTTTCGTTACCCCATATTACCACTTTTATGTGATTTACGCAGATCCTGACGATGACAAGTTTGTGGATTGTGCGGTTGCCGCCAATGCAAAATTCATCGTCACGGAGGACAACCATTTCAATGTGTTGAAAAACTATGTTTTCCCCAATGTTGAAATCATCAAATTGGACGAAATCATTCGGATGATTTAATCCTATTTTCCACTATAATTCACTACATTCCATGGCGCATTTGCGGAGGTGTGATAGTTTTGCAAACGTTATCAGAAAAACATTGTTGGAATGAAAAACAAACACCCCTTCTGGACAAAACTCGATTGGCGTGGCCCTCGTCCGCTCACGCTTCGCGAACTCATTTTGAAAAGCAACTTTCAAACCATGATGGAAATCATCATCGATTTTCATTCCAAAATGGCCAACCAAGGAGGGGCATTTCTGAAAGCCTGCTATTGCATTAGGGACATGAAGGTGAAGGCGCATAGCAAGGATTACATCTTGGCAAAATATGACCCCGAATATAATGAGCCTTACATCGGCGTTCTGGAGGGAGTGAGTTGGCACGAGTGGTTAGGCTATCCCGTGAAGAGAGCCAAAGACCTGCATTGCACCGATACAAAGCTGGCCGCCATTTGTCTTTGGCATCTTACTTTCTACGGTTTTACGCCAAAGGAGCAGAAAGAAGAAGCAGAACGCTATTTTGAGAGGGTGGAAAGGGAACGCCGCAACGACGAGATTTACTTGGCCGACGATTTGTATGATGATGATTACATCAAGGAAGCGGCTTGGAGTGGCAGGACGAGGATACAGGACGAGGTTTTGGAAAGGCTGTTTACCCCAGAAGAAATCGTCGAAATCAAGCGAATCCGCAAGGAAAAGCTGGATGAAGAAAACGCAAGCTATGATGCGGCAGAAGCTGAAGAGAGAAAGCAACTGGAGCAAGAAGCGGCCTTGAAATTGGAATTGAGGAAGAAGGCCGAGCAAGAGAAGCGGGAAGAATGGTATCGCAAACGCAGACAAAACAGATGGAAAAATCGTAGAAAGAAACGCCGCTGTTGGTGCGATTAACACGGATGTCCATGAAATCGAAGATTCAGCGAAGCAAATGATTCACGAATTTTCATTAATTATTTTTGATTATTTGTGGCAAATTGATGGTAATTCGTGTTTCTTAAAAACCAATCTCTGCTGTTTTTCCGGAAAATGTGTATTTTTGCGGCTGTAACAAATCCATGTTCGATGAGCAAGTACCAGATACCTTATACCAATGCTTGCATCCGCGCCTTCGGGCGTCGGTTTCAACTGCCTACCAAGGAAGCGTTCATGTATCTGTTGCGTTTCAGGGGCATAGCTTTCCTTGTGGATTTCTACGAGATTGAGCATTTGCAGTCCATCGAGGACGCGGTGGATGACCTCATTGTCTGCTGCCAAAACAACGGAGGGTATTTGGCATGATTCTTTACCACGGCACAAATATGGATTTCGATGTCATCGACCTTTCAAAGTCGTCCCCATACAAAGACTTCGGCAGGGGCTTCTATCTGACTGACATTCGGCATCAGGCAGAAGAAATGGCTTCCAAGAAAACTTCGCTTTTCCGAGGTTCGGCTGTCGTGCAAGAATACGAATTTGATGAAACTTGGCTAGAATCATCGGAATTGAAAGTGATGATGTTTCAGTCGGCCACCCGGGAATGGGCTGAGTTCATTTTCAACAACCGCAACAGAAACACGCATTTCCAGCATGATTACGACATTGTGTTTGGACCCATAGCCAATGACGGAGTGGCCTATCTCTTGGGCCGATATGAAGAAGGCACGATGACCATTGAAGAACTGGCTGAAGAGTTGGAATACAGGGATTTGAACAACCAGTATTATTTCGGTACAGAACGGGCTGTCAAACTATTGAAAAGGCTATGAGTGAGAAGCAAATACAGGATTATTTGGTGAATCGAATCGTTGACCAGTTGACCACCTTCCTTATTGAGGACATAGGGATGGGCATCAGTGAGGCTTTGGAAACGGTATATTCCTCACATGTCTATGACCTGCTTCAAATCAAGGAAGGGGATTTGTTTTCGCAAAGCCCTTCGTATGTCTATGAGTTGCTGAAGAAAGAACTTCCAACAAAAGCCTCTTAATCGGATGCCTTTTGTTCCCTTTACTATATTCCATATTCCGTGGCGCATCGGCAAAGGTGCGATGGCTAACCCCTCGAAGACTACATCCGAAACGAGGTGTATAAGCTTTGCAGCGATGAGGAAATCAAGTTGCGGCGGTAAGGATTTTATCTTTTTGTAATTAGGTATATTCCGTAAAAATCGCTATTTTTTCGGAATCAATTCCGAAAAAATCATAATATTTTCGGAATTTAATGCTTTTTGTGTATATTTGCAGCGGCATTAACACAAATAGGTATGATTGTACGTGAACTCGAGAATAAGGTTAGACAGAGACTGTTTACTGGGAAAGCCATTATCTTGATGGGTGCCCGCCAAGTAGGCAAAACCACTTTGTTGAAACAGCTTTTTTCTGGCAATGACGATGTTTATTGGATGAGCGGCGACGACAGCGATGTGAGGAGCTTGTTTGAAAACATTTCTGCGACACGATTAAGGGCCGTTATGGGAAACAGGCGCGTTCTTGTCGTTGACGAGGCCCAACGTATCACCGATATAGGTGTCAAACTGAAACTGGTGACAGACCAGATGCCCGATGTGCAGCTTGTCGCCACGGGAAGTTCCTCGTTCGACTTGGCCAATAAGGTCAATGAGCCTCTTACGGGCCGCAAATGGGAGTATCGGATGTTTCCGCTCTCTTTCTCGGAGATGGTAGCGCATACTGGTCTGCTTGAGGAGAAACGGATGCTCCCTCATCGCCTCGTTTACGGCAGTTATCCCGATGTGGTCACGCATCCTGGCGACGAAACCGTCATTCTTAACCAACTGACAGAAAGTTATTTGTACAAAGACATATTGGAGTTCGACCGAATACACAAACCTGATAAGCTGATGAAACTGCTGCAGGCGCTCGCTTGGCAGATAGGCTCTGAGGTTTCGTTCAATGAACTCGCCCAGCTCTGCGGCCTTGACGCAAAAACCGTGGAGAGCTATGTGACCATATTAGAGCAGGCTTATATCATTTTCCGCCTCGGTTCTTTCAGCCGTAACCTTCGCAATGAATTGAAATATAGCCGAAAAATCTATTTTTATGACAATGGAATACGCAACTCCTTGATACACAATTTTACGCAAATCGAAAGCAGAAGCGATGCGGGTGAGCTATTTGAGAATTATATGGTCTCGGAACGCATGAAACGCAAAGTCGCGACCGACAATTATGCAGGGAGTTGGTTTTGGCGCACCACGGCACAAAAGGAGGTGGACTACATTGAGGAGAGAGATGGACAGATAAATGCTTTTGAGTTCAAATGGAATCCTTCAAAGAAGACTTCAGCACCGCTCTCGTTCAGAAACGCTTATCTGGAAGCTGTTTTCTCTGTGATCAATCGCGATAATATCGAGGATTTCCTACTTTAATCCACTACATTCCATTGCGCATCGATAGTGGCACGGTATTTTTGCGACCGTTATCAAAAACAACGCACAATGGGATTCTTCATCTTTATTGATTATCTTATCGGACTGATTGTCCTCATTAGGATTCATGCGCCGTGGTGGGCGTGGGCCATCTATGTCTTCAGCGTATTGGTGTGGATTGTGATTGGGGTTTCGGGTGGAAGTGGAAGTGACAACAAAACAACAGACGAGCTAAGGCAGGAGTAGCCATAGAACAGGTCTATTGTCAGTTAAAACAATTCCTTTCTTTTTTAATCGCTGCAACTAACTCATCGCTGATGTTGTTCCCGATCTGACGGCAGACATCTTGACTCCAGCGTTGTGCCATCTCGACGCGTGAGGCTTGGTTGTCCAAGCCTTGCAGCATAGCGTAAATGTAACCCGCATTGAAATTGTCGCCCGCTCCGACTGTGCTGACTGTCTCTATTGCCTGCACGGGATAGGTCTCGCAGCCATCAGGCGTATAGACACGAATCAACCGAGGTCCATCAGTCAGAATCAATGTTTGGCATAAGCGGCTCACTTGGTCATAGATGGCACCTCCATCTTGCAAACCCAACATATAGTCGAAATCCTCCATCGAGCCGCGCACCACATTGGCCAGGCTCATATTCTCCTCGATATTGGATCTCACCTCCGGCAAGTCGACAATATGGTTTTTGCGGAAGTTCACGTCATAATAGAGCCATGCACCCGCCTCGTTTGCGGCACGCAACAAACCGCCCACGACAGGCCGTATGGCAGGGTTGATGGCGAAGAATGAACCGAAAAGCACCACGTCGTCTTTTCCCAGTTGAGGCACATTCCCGTCCAACCAAACTGACGCATGGTCTTTGTAAAACAAGTATTGCGCGTCGTTGTGTTCGTTCAAGAAAGCCAGCGTGATATGCGACTTGGCATTCTCATGGCGGCAGACATATTCCGACGACACGCCATTGTCTTGCAGAAAGCGGCAGATGATGTCGCCCACATGGTCGCCGCCCACTTCGGTCAACATGGCGCAGGGTACGCCTGCCCGTCCAAGCGAAACAATGCTGTTGAAGGTCGAGCCACCGGGAACGGCTTTCTGCGGCTGGTCGTTCTTGAACAGGATATCCAACACGGTCTCACCGATGCCTATTACGCGTTTTTTGGTCATGTTATTCATACTGTTGTCTCTTTCGTATGGCTGCAAAGATACAAAAAGCCGTCTTTTAATCGTAGATTGATAGCTATATGTCATTGTTTTTTTCGTATTTTTGACCACTGAAAAAATAAGTTCTCATGCAGTCGCTTGTCAAACAATCCTCAAACAAAATTTGCTACATGATCCTACCAGAGGGAATCAAGGGCGATTTGTATGATGGATTGAAAGGATTATCGGAAAAATATGGCGTTTCCATTGTTGTGATAGAAGATGTCAACTGGAACGATGACATGACACCGTGGCCAGCGATAGGTGTATTTAAGAAAGCGAAACCCTTTGGAGGGAGGGCGGCATCGTTCCTCAACAAGCTGACTAATGAGATTATCCCTAACACGGAAAGGGAGCTGGGGATAGAGAATGCCGAAAGGACCCTCTTGGGCGTTTCGTTATCGGGTTTGTTTGCGGTATGGGCTGCTTTCAATACTGATGTGTTTGCCAACATCATCAGTATTTCCGGTTCGCTGTGGTACGATGGCTTCATCGAGTGGATGAAGGAGCAAACACCATCATCTTGGTTGAAAAAGGTTTGCATGCTGTTGGGCGAAAAGGAGAAGAACGCCAAGGACAAACGGATGGCGACAGTGGAGGAAAGGACCCTTGCCGCTGCTAACCTACTGAAGTCGAAAACCCAAGCTGACGTTGTATTCGAACTCGTTGAAGGAACGCATTTCTCGCCGATTATGCCCAGGTTGGAGCGGGCGTTTGAGGTGGTGTTCGGATAATACCGAGAAACAGCTGCAATCATCGCAGATAAGCACGAGCTGCTGCCAACACTCCACGACGATGGAATGATTGATTACCACAAGATAGGATACGATTATGATAGGTGTTTGGACCGTTACACTGACGATCACATTAGGGTTTGCAAAGATAACCAAATTGAACCATTTTTTCTTTTTCCCTATATAGATAATAGAGATAGAGATAAAAATGGTTGTAGCTATAATTGTCCGGGGGAAATGGGTGAAGTTTGTGGCAGATTGATTATTTTTGCACCTGTGAAGCAACGTACCTACATAGCCATAGATTTGAAGTCCTTCTACGCATCAGTAGAATGTGTGGAGCGCAGTCTTGATCCTCTGACTACAAACCTGGTCGTTGCTGATGAAAGCCGTACCGAGAAAACCATTTGTCTCGCTGTGTCACCGTCCCTGAAATCATACGGAATCCCTGGCCGTCCTCGTCTGTTTGAGGTGGTGCAGAAGGTCGCAGAGGTGAATCGTGAGCGGAAGAGGCACATCGCAGGCTATCAGTTTCACGGCAAATCCTATCTTGATGCAGAACTGAAGGCCAATCCGGACTGGGAAGTGGATTATCTCATTGCGCCGCCGAGGATGGCATATTACATCGACTATAGTACAAGGATATACCAGGTCTATCTGAAATACATTGCCCCTGAAGATATATACCCTTATTCCATAGACGAAGTTTTCATAGATGCCACAGATTACTTGGAGAGCTATAAGATGACCGCCCATGAGTTGGCTCTGAAGATGGTTAGGGATGTGCTGAAGGAGACGGGTATCACAGCTACAGCGGGTATTGGATCAAATATGTATCTCTGCAAGGTGGCTATGGATATTGAGGCCAAGCATATTCCTCCTGATAAAGACGGTGTGAGGATAGCTGAACTCGATGAAATGAGTTATCGCCAAAAGCTCTGGAATCACAAGCCACTGACGAATTTCTGGCGTGTGGGAAAGGGAATGGCGAAGAAGTTGGAAGAACACGGTATGGACACTATGGGTAAGGTGGCACGTTGTAGCATAGAGAACGAGGAACTTCTATACAGCCTCTTCGGTGTGAACGCTGAACTTCTCATCGACCACGCTTGGGGATGGGAACCTGTCGGAATGAAGGAGGTCAAAGCATACAAACCGGAGACCAATTCAATCAGCAACGGGCAAGTGCTGTCAGTGGGATATGACTACAAAAAGGCTAAGGTTGTGGTGCTTGAGATGGCCGATGATGTGGCATTGAATCTCGTAAAGCATCATCTTGTGGCGGATCAAATTGTCCTGACCATCAACTACGATGCTGAGAACCTGACCAACCCGGAATTGAGGTCGAAGTATTTTGGTGAGATTACGACCGACTATTATGGCAGACAAGTTCCAAAACACGCCCACGGAACGGCTAATCTGGAAAAGCCTACTTCTTCTGGGAAAGTCATCGCACAGGCGGTAAAGGATTTGTATGTGAAGATAGTCAATCCCAACCTTCTTGTACGCCGAATCAACCTGACTGTGAATCATGTCGTAAATGAAGAGGAAGCAGCATCACTGACTCAACCATCCGAACAACTTGACCTTTTTACCGACTACGAGGAGAAAGCACGGGATGACGAGGAAAAAGCTCTTGATTTGGCTAAGGAACGGAAGGTGCAAGAGGCATTGCTAGATATAAAGGAGAAATTCGGGAAGAACGCCATCCTGAAAGGCTTGAACTTTGAGGAAGGTGCGACAGCCAAGGAACGCAACCAACAGATAGGAGGCCACAAGGCATGATTGACAATTACGATGATATCATCAACCTGCCGCATCATGTGTCGGAGAGGCATCCCCAGATGAGCATGATGAATCGTGCAGCTCAGTTTGCCCCGTTTGCTGCCTTGACTGGCCATGCAGCAGCCATCGAAGAGACTGCCCGTCTGACAGATTCACAGATGGAGCTGGCCGATGAGGACAGCGAAATCCTCAACCAAAAGATGGCTCACCTGCGTGAAGTCATCAACGAGCATCCAGCTATCGTTGTGACCTATTTTGAGCCTGACAAAAGGAAAGCAGGTGGTGCCTATAAGACTATCGAGGGGCAACTGCAAAACATTGATGATTACAATCAATGCCTTGTGATGAGGGATGGAAAGGTTGTCTTTATCAGGTCGGTTTTAGACATTCAGTATTGACAGCGGCGGCTTGGTCGGTTGGATGCTATTAAAATGAGGCTTCGGGATTCATCAAGAAATCCTGCAGACCCATGATTATCACCCCTTGTTCATCGCGATGTTTCATGACCTTGTCTACTGTGATAATCACTTTGCGGAAGGAATCGTCCACCGAAATAAGTGATTTTTCCTCTGTCTGCCTTTTCTCAATTGTCTGCCAACAGCCGAGAAAAAGCCGACTATTTGACACATCTTTTCGTATTTTTGCAAATCTTGCATTTTTGCGAAATGCGATGCAATAATAGAAAAACTTCTTATTACAACCTCAAAAGGGGCAAAAAACTTGAATAGACTGCTGGAACTTTCATACGGGAGCGGGGCTTGTGCGGCTGGCGGAACACCTAGACGGGGTTTGGGAAGGTGAAATCAAAATTGCACAACTTATTTATTAATTTTAATTGTTACTCACAATGTATAATTATAAGAAACATTCACTATCTTTGCACCAATCTAAATGATGGTGAAAAATGCCAAAGTCTAAGAGCGCAGATTTGAGGATTAAGGTCATCGACCGTTGTTTGAGCGACCGCAAACGTAAGTATTCGACGGCGATGATTTTCGATGCCTGCAATGAGGAACTATTGAAGCGGGATTTCGTACCGATTACGGCGATGAACTCTGTTCGGGATGACATCGAGCAGATCCAGCGGGTTTACCCCGGGACTGAGGTGGAATCGTATCGATAGGTGTGTCGAAGGACACGAGGACTGAGCCGAAAAAGGTGTTGCTTTGGGTGTCGAATGCCTCATGGCCATACGTGAAGACCAAGCCGCTGCACGGTGCGACTCAACGACTGGTGAATATGGACGAGACTGGAGCCTATATCACCATCGAAGTGTATCTGAACTATGAACTGGAACAACAGATTTTGAGCTTTGGCGAAAACATGAAAGTGTTGGAGCCAGTGGAGCTGAAGGAACGGATAAAGAAACGCCTTGGCGGTGCGATTTTGAATTATGTGGAAAAGGTTCAGAATGGGTGAACTAATTATTGCTTAATTTGCAAACAATAAAAAAAACAAACGATATGACTGAACAGGAACTTGCCAGTATGATCTGGGACGTGAAGGAAACGATTCGCGACACTTATAGCGATGCGGAGGTGGAGGATGTGATTCTGCCTTTTACGCTGCTGCGACGCATGGACTGCATCTTGCTGCCTGTGCGCAACGAGATTGAAGCGGAGTTGGCCAAATACCCCGACGAGAAGACTAAGGAGGTGGTGCTGAAATCGCTGATGCGGAAGCATAAGCTTCAGTTCTATAACATCTCGGGCTTCACGATGAGCAGCTTGCTGGCCAAGCCTGCGGCCATTGGCCCTAACTTCAAGCTGTATCTGGAGGGCTATACGGACAACATCAAGGATATCATGAATAACTTCACGCATGAGGATGCGGAGAATGGCGACCTGACAAAGATCTATAGCCGCCTGCTGCGCGAGAACCTGCTGTATCAGGTGACGCAACAGTTCGCCAATATCGACCTCAGCCCCGAACAGGTGGATAACGCGAAGATGGGCACCATCTTCGAAATCATTATCCGCCGCGCGAAGGAAACGACAAACACCAAGGCGGGACAGTTTTACACGCCGAGGGATATTGTGAGGACACTGGTTTCGCTGGTGCTGTGCGGCAAGGAGGATGACATTCAGGTGCCTGGGCGACACTTCTCCATCTACGACCCCTGCTGCGGCACGGGCGGCATCCTGACCGAGGCGAAGAAGCACATCGAAGCCGAGGCGAAGCGGGCGGGCAGGAATGACGTGAAGGTGATTCTGAACGGACAGGAACTGAACGAGAAGACTTACGCCATCTGCAAGGCCGACATGCTGCTGACGGGCGAACTGATGAGCGGTGACATTGAGGTGGGCGACACACTGGCCAACGACAAGTTTGCTGGCAAGACCTTCAACTATATGCTGGCCAACCCTCCGTTTGGGGTGGACTGGAAGAAGATTGAGAAGAAGATCACTGCAGAGGCCGAAGACCCCAACGGGCGTTTTGCCGCCGGACTGCCGAGCACTAACGACGGCTCGCTGCTGTTTCTGCAACACATGATTAGCAAGATGGACGCGGACAATGGCTCGCGCATCGGCATCGTGCTGAATGGCTCGCCGCTCTTCAACGGCGATGCCGGAAGCGGCTGGAGCAACATTAGGAAGAGCATCCTTGAACGCGACTTGCTGGATGCCATCGTGGCCATACCCAAGTGCCTGTTCTACAGTACTGGCATTGCCACTTATCTGTGGATTCTTGACAACAAGAAGCCTGAAAGCCATAAGGGTAAGGTGCTGTTCGTAAACGCGGAGAGCCAAGAGGAGTTTGCGGAGCTGCTGCAAAAGAACCTTGGGCAGAAGCGATACAGCATTACCGAGGCAGCCACGGCGAGGATTGTGGAGCTGTACCGCAATTATGAGAATGCGGAGATGACGCTTGGCGGCGAGACGGTGCCTGTGGCGAAGCTGATGGATAGAGAAGACTTTCTCTATACGAAGGTGACCGTGGAGCGGCCATTGCATGACGAGAAGGGCGAGCCTGTGCTGAAGAAGGGCAAGCCGCAGCCCGACAGCAGCTTGCGCGACACGGAACGCATTCCGATGAAGACGGATATTGACACCTACTTTAAGGATGAGGTGCTGCGGTTTGTGCCTGATGCCTGGATGGACAGGACGAAGGACAAAGTGGGCTGTGAGTTCCCATTTACGAAGCTGTTCTATCGATACAAGCCGCTGCGCTCGTGTGATGAGATTCTTGCCGAGCTGGTGAGCTTGGATAAGGAAATGGAAAAGGAGTTGGCCAACCTGAAAACACAAGAATGATGGAGGGATTGTTATGAAATTATTGAAAAGCGAAAATCGGAACGTGGAATTTAAGAGGTCGTGGCACGACGATTACCTTAAATGGATCTGTGCTTTCGCCAACACAGAAGGAGGATCACTTTATATTGGTGTTGAAGATAACGGCGAAGTGTGTGGAGTGTCTGATTCACACAAGCTTTCAGAGGATGTTCCGAACAAGATATTAAGTGCTATGGGCTTGATTTGCGATGTTGAAGTGTTAACTAATGACGGCAAGCAATATATCAAAGTTTCAGTTGGGAAATATCCTTTTCCGGTGAGCTATCATGGGCGGTATTATAAGCGTTCTGGCTCCACCACACAAGAGGTCACGGGCCATGAACTCGACAAGATGATACTCTCGGTACAAGGCCGCACTTGGGACAGTGTCCCCGTTCCCAATGTTACCGCTGACGACCTTGACAACGACTCTGTCAAGATCTTCAAAAACAAGGCACTCGAACACAATCGTCTCGACCGAGAATCACTCGATGTGCCCAACGACGTATTGCTGCGTAACCTGCGTTTGTACGAGAATGACTATCTTACAAAAGCCGCTGTGATGTGTTTCCATCCCGATCCCGAGAAGTTTGCCACTTGTGCTTACATCAAAATCGGTTTCTTTGCCGACAATGATGCCGATATTCTTTATCAGGACGAGATACACGGCTCGTTGATTTTGCAGGTGGAAAAGGCTATGGACCTGATTTACACAAAGTATATGAAGGCTCTCATTAGTTATGAAGGTATCAATCGGCAGGAGACCTTCTTCTTTCCAAAGGAGGCATTCCGCGAGTTGCTTCTCAACGCTGTCATCCATCGGGATTACATGCGTCCCACGCCCATACAAATCAGAGTGTATGCCCACAAAATACGCATTTGGAACATTGGCAAAATGCCAGAGGAGGTGCCTGTTGAGAAACTCTTTGAGTCTCATCCTTCAGAGCCACGTAACCCTAACATTGCCAACGTTTTTTTCAAGGCTGGGTATGTTGAAAGTTGGGGACGTGGTTACAAGAATATCGCCGACATCTGTGCCTTCCGAAAGGCTGTGCTACCCGTTCCCCAAGAAAACTCTGGTGGACTGATGGTGGAGTGCCTTCCAAGCGAGAAATACCTTGAAGCTGAATTTGGCCAGGGGAGAATTGTGGCACACGACACCCAAAGCAATACCCATGAGCCTGACAATTGCACAGAAATTGCACAGAAATTGCCCAGAAACTGCCCAGAAACTGCCCAGAAAACATTACTTGCCCTGATAAATAATCCAAAGGCTTCAATCAAAGCACTATCTGTTGAGACAGGCTTGTCGGAACGTACGATAAAATATCATCTGAAACTCTTGAAAGATGGAGGCTTCATAGAGCGTGTTGGTTCCGACAGGAGTGGCTATTGGAGCATTATCGACCCAAACAAAACCCAACAACAACCATGAAACATTACGACAAATATAAGCCCAGCGGCATTGATTGGATTGGCGAAGTGCCTGAACATTGGGAGATGACCAGGTTAAAACACCTTTGTGAGATTTATGGGCGAATTGGTTACAGAGGTTACACAGAGGCTGATTTGGTTCCTGAATCGGAAGGGGCAATTACATTAAGTCCTTCTAACTTTATTAATGGTAGATTGGATTATACCAAATGTTCTTATCTTTCATGGAAAAAGTATTATGAATCACCAGAAATAATGATTGATAATGGTGATGTGATTTTTGTAAAGACAGCCTCTGTGGGAAAATGTGCGTTGGTGACTGATTTGCCGAAAGAAGCTACCTTGAATCCTCAGATAGTTGTTTTCAAAAAAATGAAATGTAATGGTGCTTTTTTGAATTATCTTTGTCAAACACCTGTTATTCAATGCCAGGTTATTACTTCTTTAAATGGCAGTACGATTGCAACGATTTCTCAAGAGAAAATAGGTTCATATATATTTGCTCTTCCTCCGCTTGCTGAGCAAGAGGCGATTGCGGCGTATTTGGATGCTCGGTGTGCGGACATCGATAAGGTGGTGGCCACACAGCAGAAGCGGATTGCGCTTTTGCAGGAGCTGAAGCAGAGCGAGATAACGCAAGCGGTGACGCGCGGCCTGAATCCTGATGCCAGGATGAAGGACAGCGGCGTGGAATGGATTGGGATGGTGCCGGAGCATTGGGAAATTCTTCGTTTCAAAATGTTGTTACGTGAGAAAATGATGTATGGAGCCAATGAAGCAGCAGAGTGTGATGATTCAAGTTATCCTCGATATATCAGAATAACTGATCTAACTGATGATGGTAAGCTGAGGGATGAAACATTTAAGTCATTAGAACCAGAAAAGGCTGAACCCTACTTGTTGGAGAAAGGGAGTTTGCTTTTTGCAAGAAGTGGAGCAACAGTTGGAAAGACCTTCCTTTTCAATGAGGATATTAAAGCGTGTTTTGCTGGGTATTTGATTAAAGCTGTTTTTAATGACAGTGCTATTCCCGAATATGTGTATTATTATACCCAGTCGAAAGTGTATGAGAACTGGAAAAATAGCATATTTATTCAAGCAACTATTCAGAACATCGGTGCTGAAAAATATGCAAATATGCCTTTCTTGCGCCCAACTGTTCAGGAACAGAAAAGAATTATTGAGCATCTTGACCGCCGATGCGGAGAGATTGACAAGCAGATTGGGGCGGTGACGAAGCAGATTGAGTTGCTGAGGGAATATAAGCAGGCGTTGATTACGGAGGTGGTGACGGGGAAGAGGAGAGTTTAGAGTTTAGAGTTTAGAGTAGTGGAGAGTTGTTAGTTGTTCAGTTTGGAGTTAGGGGTAGTAGGGCTGTCACACTGTGGCAGCCGAGGTTGTTCGGTTTGGAGTTAGGGGGTAGTAGGGCTGTCACACCGTGGCAGCCGAGGTTGTTCGGTTTTGGTGCGAAGTATAGAGACGCATCGCGATTGGAATTTTGCGCTCAGCGGTAAATCTACGACTTAAAAAATTGCGCTCAGCGGTAAATAATGTATGATAAAAATTGCGCTCAGCGGATTATTTTTGCGTAACTCAAATAAAACCAGTATCTTTGCGGCATCAAATACATAAAATATGTCAGAAAGGATTTTTAGGCGTAAGGTTTACCAGAAAATGCTCGATTGGAAAACAAATTCGGCGGGCAAAAGCGCGGTTCTTATAGAGGGCCCAAGACGTGTTGGCAAATCCACTTTGGTGCAGCATTTTGCAGAACAGGAATACGAATCTTATATCCTGCTTGATTTCGCTAACCTTCACCCTGATGTGCAGGAACTTGTTGATACAAGCCTGACCAACTTGGATTATCTTTTCATGCGTCTGCAAATCATTTACAATGTTACCTTGGTTGAACGCAAGTCGGCAATCGTTTTCGATGAGGTGCAATTACAGCCTAAAGTGCGGCAGGCTATTAAGTATTTCGTGAAAGACGGCCGTTATGATTATATCGAAACGGGGTCTTTGATCAGTATTCGCCAGAATGTGCAAAACATCGTGATCCCAAGCGATGAAGACCGTATTCGGATGTATCCGATGGATTACGAGGAATTTCGATGGGCTTTGGGTGACCATGCTTCCATGACCTTATTGAAACAGATGTTTGATAGTCGTCAACAATTAGGTGAGGCTGCACATAGGTATTCGATGCGCGAATTTCGACTCTATATGCTGGTAGGAGGGATGCCTCAAGCGATCAACGAATACCTTGAAACCAAAAACCTTCAACAAGTTGATGCGATGAAGAGACGTATCTTGAATCTCTATGCTGATGACTTGCATAAGTTGGATCCTACAGACAAACTTCGCGCAATGTTTTGGGCCATTCCTGCCGAATTGAGTAAAAAGGCCTCCCATTTTCAGGCTACGACAGTCATCGAGAATGTCAAGCAATATCAAATGCAAGAGCTTCTTGAAATGCTACGTGAGAGTATGGTTGTGAATATTGCCTATCATGCGACAGATCCCAATGTGGGTTTGGCCTTGACTGCTGACAAAACTCGTTATAAAATGTTTCTGGCCGATACGGGACTGTTCGTTACCTTGGCGTTTTGGGACAAGGACTTTACTGAGAATATTATCTACCAGAAACTTTGGACAGATAAATTGAACACAAATATGGGATACATCTTTGAGAATGTGGTGGCCCAGATGCTGCGGGCTACAGGATATGAATTGTACTACCACACTTTTCTCACAGAAGATAGGCATAATTACGAAGTGGATTTTCTGCTATCGAAAGGTCAAAAACTTGTCCCGATTGAGGTGAAGTCATCGGGCTACAAGACGCATAAATCGTTGGATGTCTTTTGCGGGAAATACCCATCTCGCATCAGTGAGCGCATATTGCTTTACACGAAAGACTATCAAAAGGATGGACCGACATTGTGTCTCCCAGTGTATTTTACGCCTTTCCTTTAAAATTGGAAACGTTCAGAGTCGCTGAATTTATAAGTGTCTGGGATTCAGTAGTGTGGTGGATTTGGTGCAATTTAGTTGGGCGAAATCTTACCGATTAGTGCAGTTTATGATATGAAAAATTTACCGATTAGTGCAGTTTAGATTTGTAATTCGTTGAAAATTTGTATTTTTGCGGAAAATCTAAAATAAAGCGAATATGAATGAATTGGAAAGAGTGCTGCGCGACCAACAGGAAGAACTGAGAAGCACCGATTTCAGCCAGTTTGTCACCCGAAAAGAGGAAGAGCAAATAGACTTGAATAGTACTATGGCTCAAATCGTTATCGGTGTGCGGCGCTGTGGGAAATCAACGCTGTGTCAGAAGGTTCTGAAGCAAAGTGGTGTGGCATTTGCCTACGCCAATTTCGATGATGCAGTGTTGGCTTCAATGAAAGCCACCGAGATGAACCTCCTTATGGAAACACTCTATCGGATATATGGTGAGTTCACACATCTTTTCCTCGACGAGGTGCAAAATATCGACAAATGGCCATTGTTTGTCAATAGGCTTCTTAGACAGAAAATCCATTTGATTCTCACGGGCAGCAATGCCAACCTGTTGAGTGACGATTTGAGTACGCACATTACTGGTCGTTACAATGAGATTAGGCTCTATCCCTTCTCCTTCGGTGATTATTGTGTAGCGAAAGAAGTAGATACTCAATTGCTTACGACAAAAGCGGAAGGTCTGCGCCGCCATGCGCTCGACAATTATTTGATGCAGGGTGGTCTGCCAGAAACATTCACCTTGAAGAACCAAGGCAAGTATGTCCGTTCACTTCTTGACGCCATTGTCAACAAAGACATTTGTAAGAGATACAAGATTCGTTACAAGAAAACGCTTCAGCAAATCGCCAATGGGCTTCTCGATCGTTTCTGTCAAGAGGTCAATTATCAGGATGTCCAAGAAACATACAAGCTGAAATCCGTCCATACGGCCAAGAATTATGTCAACTATATCGAAAAGGCCTATCTCGTGCGTTTGGTTCCTCGCTACTCATTCAAGAGCATCGAGCGGCAGAACTTTAGGAAGGTCTATGCCATCGACACGGCTTTCGTCACCGACCATACCGATGTGCTCCAAACTGACAATTGGGGCTGGCGGCTTGAGAATGTGGTGTGTGTGGAACTGCTCCGTCGAATGGAATATGCCACGCAAGAGCTGTTTTACATCAAGGAAAACCGAAGCTATGAGGTGGATTTCGCCGTTGTGGATCAAGGACATGTGACGGAGTTGGTGCAGGTGACCTATGATTTCAGCAAGCCTTCAACGAAACTATATAATCGTGAAGTCGGAGGGCTGCTGAAAGGTGCTGCAGCCACACGATGCCACAATCTTTCACTTGTCATGATGCATGGTGAACCGCGTGATATCCAAGTTGGTGATTATTTGGTGCATTGCGTGTTGGTTACAGATTGGCTGTTGAAAAAATAATTCAAGTTCAGCATCAGTGAATGTATTTGATATAGTTTTGCAAAAGAGATACAAAAACATACAGTTATGAACGGATTGACTGAGAAACGCTTTGAAGAGCATATCACGGATTGTTTGGCTGGTAGTGCGATGTATTGCCAGCGCGAGCACCAGGACTTCGACATCAAGAACATGTGCGACCGTGGCGAGCTGCTGCGCTTCATGAAAGCCCAGACGAAGGCATGGGCCAAGCTGACAAAGGAGTTTGGCGAAGGTGCCTTGGATGAGGTGGTGCGCGTGTATAACAGCACCCTCGACAACCAAGGTATGCTGCATGTGCTGAAGAAGGGCATCAAGATCAAAGGTACGGAGGTGAGGTTTGTGGCCTTCAAGGACGAAATGGCTCCTGAAGGGAGTGAGCCCGACCTGCTCTATAAGGCCAACCGTTTCGCGGCGGTGCGGCAGATGCGGTACTCGACGGCCCTTCGACGCCCTTCGACAGGCTCAGGGATCGCTCAGGGACCTGGGGACAGCCAGAACAGTATCGACCTGGTTATCCTCATCAACGGCCTGCCCATCATCACAGCGGAGCTGAAGAATGAGTTCACCGACCAGAACTATACCCACAGCATCATGCAATACCGCAAAGACCGCAACCCGGACAACCGTTTCCTGCGGAGCTGCCTGGTGCATTTTGCGGTGGATAACAACTATGCCTTCATGACGACACGGCTGAAGGGTGACGACACCCACTTCCTGCCGTTCAACCAAGACAGCGTCAATCCGGCTATCGAAGGCGACTATGCGACGGCTTACCTGTGGCGTGACATCTGGCAAGCCGAGAGCCTGCTGAACATCATCGAGCATTTCATCAAGTCGTATAGGGTGAAGGTGACGGACAAAGAAAACACGGTTTTCTTCCCGCGTTTCCACCAGCTGAGGGCTGTGAGGAAACTTGTCGGCCTTGCCAAGACGGAAGGCGCTGGCCATAACTACCTGATTGAGCACTCGGCAGGTTCGGGTAAGACCAAGACGATGGCTTGGCTTGCCCACCAGCTGGCCAACACGATGGATGCCCAGGGCAACCCCGTGTATGACAGCATCATCATGGTGACCGACCGCATCGTGCTGAACGCGAACATGGCCGACGACGTGAATGCCTTTGAGGAAGTGGCCAAGACAGTGCGCGACATCCGAAAAGGATCCTATAAGCTGGCGGCGGCATTGGATGAGGCCAATCCCCCGCGCATCATTGTGTGTACGGTGCAGAAATTCAGTTTCGCGCTGCCGTTCCTTAAGAACAAAGCGAACAGGAAGTATGCCATCATCGTGGACGAGGCACACACGGCCATGGGCAACGAGGCCATGAAAGACTTGGCCGAGGCGTTGACGGTGGACGACGGCACCCTTCTTGAAGAGGGCTTTGAAGACACCTACGACCTGGCGTTGGCCTACATGCAGCGCATGAGGCAGAAGATGAGCCACCTGAGCTTCTACGCCTTCACGGCCACGCCGAAGGACAAGACCTATATCCTGTTTGGCCACAAGACCACCAAGGAGAGCAACAATGAAATGTTGCGTAGCATCGGCGGCGAGTATTACGAGGCGCACGACTACTACACCATGAAGCAGGCCATCGATGAGAAATTCATCCTCGATGTGCTGCAGAACTATGTGACCTACCAGACCATGTTTGAGTATGTGCAGAGAGAATGGGATGACTTTGGTCCCAAGATGCCCGTCTATAAAGACGAGTACGAGAAGAAGAAGGCCATCAAGCTCATCATGGAGGCATTGAATGCCGACCCGAACAACATGAGGCAGAAGGCCAAGATGATGGTGGCATATTTCATGCAGCACACCATCAACAAGATTGGTGGCCGAGCCAAGGCCATGGTGGTGACGGATTCGAGGAAATCGGCGGTGATGTACAAACAGTTTATCGACGAGATTATCCACTTGGAGTATAACGATGCCATAAAGAGCCTCGTGGCGTTCTCGGGGAAGGTGGAGCTTGACGGCCAGACCTACAGCGAGGAGAGCATGAACGGCTTTGGCATTAAAGACAACGCCATCCGCGAGCAGTTCAACAAGCCTGAGTTCAAGATACTTATTGTGGCCGAGAAGTTCCAGACGGGCTTCGACCAGCCTTTGCTGCACACCATGTTCGTCGACAAGCTAATGGGTGGCATCCAGTGCATCCAGACTTTGAGCCGGTTGAACCGCTGCTACAGAGACGGACAGATAGAGAAGACCGACACGATGGTCATCGACTTCCGCAACCATGCGGAAGACGTGCAAGAGGCCTTCCAGAAATACTACCAGCGGACGGAGCTTGAAGGCGGTGTTGACTTGCAGCGGCTCTACACGCTGAAGAACAACATCGACAGCTACAAGGTGTATAGTTCGGATGAAGTGAGGACGGTGGCCAAGGCGGTGGTGGAGAATCATCTTGACATCGTGCCTGGTGTGTTGGCTCACATCGTGAACAACTATGTGCTTCCCATGGGCACCGAAGACAAAGACTTGCTGCGCAAGTATGTGGAACGGTATGTGAGAAGCTACGGCTTCCTGTCGCAGGTGATGGACTTCATCGATACGGAGCTGGAAGAGTTCTATATCTTCTGCAAGCTGTTCTATAAGTATTTGCCCTATACGAAAGAGACCTTGCCGATGGAGATACTGGAGCAGATCAATCTGGAGAAGCTGCGCCAGCAGCTGACCTTCGACGGTGCTTTGCCGCTGGAGGCTGAGGATGCCACGATTAAGACCACGACAGGCCAGGACCCAACGGCGAAGCGTCCCGATGAGGAGCTGCCTTTGGCGGAGATCCTGAACATCGTGAATGAGCCGTACAAAGAGTTCCTGACCAACCATGACAAGGTGGTGCGGAGCATCGTGGACGACATCCAAGAGGATGTGGAAATCATCGAGGCCTTCCGTGCGGGCAACAATCCCGACATCTTGGCGAAGCTCATCTATGAGAAGCTGATGGAGAAGGCCGAGGGCAACATCATGCAGTTTATGGACTTGCTGAAGGAGCTGAACGACGAAACGCCGTTCTCGAAGGCCTTCGTGAGTGCCATGGTTGACCTGATGGCCAAGAATACGGCCAGCGACCAGTCGCTGCCGTTTGACGCTCAGAAGCTCATCGCGGCCATCGTGGCTGACCAAGAGGATGAGTTTACGGAGCTGAAGTATTGGATTAGGCCGTTGCCCGAGGTGGTGGACACCTTCTTGCATCTGGTGGTGAAAGAGACGCTGCCGAAGTATGACGGCATGAACGACTTGATCAAGGACTCGCTAAACCACCTGTATTGCAGCGAAGGGATGCGCATGGTTGACCGCAGGAGGCATTTCAATTCCTTGCTCAGCAAGTATGAGGCCTTCCTGAAGAAGCTGTATTATATCCTCAACAACCATGAGATGCGGCCTGTGTTGGCCGACCATATCGCGCCGACCTTCATGGATGCGCTGCTGTCGTATTCGTGCCTGGCAGGATTGCGCAGCAACCCGAAGCCTGTGTATCAGAAATTCGCCACTTACTTGGAGCTGGTGAAGGGCTGGAGGAACGACGAATCACATGAGGCGGGCGTATCGACTGAGCAGGAGCTGAGAGCGGCGACGCATATCGTGGTGGCGATGTATGTGTTTTTGGTGTCGCAGATTACGGGCGAGCTGGAGGAAGTGGGGGCGATGGAATGAACATGGGAAACCTGAACTGCTAACATTGTGGACAATAGGGTATGATTCCTTCGCCTTCAAGTTCCTTTTCGATGAGTGATGTTCCGCACTCGAAGCAATGTTTCTGTATCATGATGCAAAAGTAAAAAAAAAGCCATGTCGCCGTGAATTATTCCACAAAAACGAGAGCAGAAGTTGAGGCGAAAAAGGGTTGTTTTTGGGTTTAGAAGTATGGGGAGAAAGTGAACAAAATGGGCTTTATTGGGCCCAAGGACCATGATATTTGAAAAAAAAGTCAACCGTTTTCGAAAAAAAGTTGAAAATGGCTGACTTTTTTGTGAGAAGTATGCAAAGGAATCTCTAAATTGCCATGAAATAATACATGTATGCCAAAGAAGAATGAAAACAATATGGATTCAATCCAAATGCTTCAGGAAGACGGTAGATTTGATGGTGGGCAGGAAAAACAAAAAATCGGTATAACTTTGTGGTAATCACTTGGTTATGCCGATTATTTTGCGGAGAGAAAGGGATTCGAACCCTTGGAACGCAAAGCGTTCAACGGTTTTCGAGACCGCCCCGATCGACCACTCCGGCATCTCTCCTTACTGCCTGTTAGGCAGGGTCTTACACTATAAAGGCGACTTACGCCGCCTTGCGGAGACAGAGGGATTCGAACCCCCGAAGCCTTTCGGCTTAACGGTTTTCAAGACCGCCGCTATCGACCACTCAGCCATATCTCCGCTGCAAAAGTACAACTTTTTTCGTTAGGTTGAGATTTTTAGCGAAAAAAAATTCCCATTTGCATCGAAATCATTATCTTTGCAACATGAAATAATCTGTGCACTATGAAAAGATCATTAGTAATTATCATGCTCGCGCTCATGACATTGTCTGGCAATGCCCAAGTGAATGCCAAACGCCTGAAACCTTATCTCTCCACGACGACCTATTGTGTCCCTGGCATGACCCCTTTTGTTGAAAATGCCATCGCTATCGACAACCGCTCTGCGGTATATAAGGAGTTTGAACATGGTAGATTCAAGGCTACCGTGGAGATACAGACCATCTTTCGTCAAGAGGACAAGATTTGCGCTTTCTCCAAGATTGCCTTGGACAGTCCTGTGGTGACTGATACTGCCAAGCTCGATGGTGCATTCATCGACCAACAGCGTTTCTCATTGCCCAATGGTGAATATCAAATGGAAATCAGCATCAAGGATATGAATGGCGGTGAAGCCTTGCCGGTGGAGGCCATGAACGTGGAGGTCAACTATCCTGATGACATGCCGGCCATCTCCGACATCCTGCTGTTTGATTCCTACGCGAAAGCCGAGAAGCAGACGGCTTGCACCAAGAGCGGCTTCGACTTCCTGCCTCGCGTGTATCCTTTCTATGGTGCGAACGAGGACAAACTGCATTTCTATGCCGAGATCTACAATAGCGACAAACTTTATGACGAAGGCAAATTCTTGGTCAATTACTACATTGAGACGGCGGAGTCCTCAAACCGCATGCAGAACTTCTTCTTCAACAAACGCTTCGATGTGAACAAGGTGAACGTGTTGCTCAATACCATCGACATCTCGGAATTGCCTTCGGGTAACTATTACCTGGTCGTTGAAATGCGTGACCGCAGCAATGAGTTGATCTGCTCCAAGAGTTGGTTTTTCCAACGCAGCAATCCCGAGGTGGCCTTTGATATGGAAGACCTTGCCGGTGTCAATGTGGCCAATACGTTTGTTGGTAATATCACTGAAATCGACACGTTGCGCAAGTATATCCGTTACCTCGATCCGCTCTGTACGGAGTTGGAACGAAATTATTGTACCAATCTGGTAAATACTGAGGACGCGAAGACCATGCAACAATTCCTCTTCAATTTTTGGAGCAAACGCAATCCAATGAATCCAAAACAGGGCTTTGAGGATTATCTTGCCGCTGTCAAAAGGGTCAACATGTCATTCGGCACCACGGCGTTTCCCGGCTATCGCAGCGACCGTGGCTATGTGTTCTTGAAATACGGTCAACCCGACAAGATTATGGAAGTGCCCGATGAACCTGCAGCACGTCCATACGAGATTTGGCACTACTATCAGGTAGCCAATCAGCGCGACAAGAAGTTCGTCTTCATGGCTCCTGACCGCTCAACCAACGACTATCAACTGATTCATTCCAACATGGTTGGCGAAATCAACAATCCACGCTGGCCAATGGAGATATATCAATTTGTTTATGGCCAAGGGTACGATCAAGGCGTCGACCAAACTGAATACGAGAGAGGTTGGGGCTCACATGCCGTCGAATTGTACAACAACCCGAGATAAGCCATGGCCAAACTCGGATTTCATATCTTGAAGCTTTGGGTGGCTTTCCTGTCCATTCATCCCTACTGGCTTCTCTATTTGAAGTCCGATTGCTATTACTTTTTGGTATATCACCTGCTTCGTTATCGCCGTAAGGTGGTCAGACAGAACTTGTTGAATTCTTTTCCCGGGAAAGACACACAAGAAATCAAGCGCATAGAGAGACGTTTCTACCAAAACCTCTGCGACTTGTTTGTAGAGGCACCTAAAATGCTACGCATGAGCAAGAAAGGCTATCGGAGCCGCATTACCTATACGAATCCCGAGTTGGTGAAACAGCTGTATGAGCAAGGCAAGAATGTGTTCTATGCCATCCCGCATTCGGGCAATTGGGAGTGGTTTGGCAAGATGATACCTGAACTTACCCAACATAAGGGCTTGGCTGTGTATAAGAGGGTGGAAAGCCCTGTTTTCGAACGGTTGATGCTGTATATCCGTACCTGCCACAGCACTTTGGAGATGGTGGAGTCGAACTCGGTGCTGCGGCGCTTGGCTCAACTGCGCGATAGCCAAACGGCTGTGCTGATGATGGCCGACCAAACCCCGCACGGCTTAGCCTCGGACTATTGGACGGAGTTCCTGCATCAAGACACTTGTTGGTTTACGGGCATCGAACGCATCGCACAAAAACTGGACTATGCCATCGTGTTTGTCGACATGCGGAGGCAGGGTAGAGGACGTTATATAGTGAGCTTTGATTTGCTTACCGATCGTCCAAAGGAGACGAAACCAGGAGAGATCATGGAACGTTATGTGCGTAGCGTGGAACGTTTCATTGAGGCCAATCCCGATAACTGGCTGTGGTCGCACCGTCGCTGGAAACACCAACGCCCCCAAACGGAAAAAGCATGAAGGTGGCTGTCGTCATATTGAACTACAACGGACGAAAGTTCCTCGAACAGTTCCTGCCCAATGTCATCGCCAACTGCGACCCGACACTGGTGGAGATTGTCGTGGCCGACAATGCCTCTACCGACGAATCAGTAGCCTTTATGCGTGAGCGTTTTCCCGAGATTCGTTTGATCGAGAACGGTAGCAATGGCGGCTTTGCCACGGGCTATAATCTGGCTTTGCGGCAGGTGGAGGCCCAGTATTATGTGTTGCTTAACTCTGATATCGAGGTGGCACCTCATTGGATTGAGCCCGTCATCGAGTTGATGGATGCCGACCCGCAGATAGCCGCTTGCCAGCCGAAGATTTTGTCGTACTACGACAAGGAAAAGTTTGAGTATGCAGGTGCGAGTGGTGGTTTCATCGACAAGTACGGTTATCCCTTCTGTCGCGGTCGTGTGTTCCAAAACTTGGAGGTCGATGAGCATCAATATGACAATCCGATCGAGGTCTTTTGGGCCACGGGTGCCTGTATGTTTGTCCGTGCCGACTTGTATCACCAGATTGGTGGCCTTGATGATAGTTTCTTTGCCCACATGGAGGAAATCGACTTGTGCTGGAGACTGAAGAATGCAAGATATAAGGTGTATTGCTGTCCGCAGTCGTGGGTGTATCATATCGGAGGTGGAACTTTGCCGAAGAACTCACCACGCAAGACTTATTTGAATTTCCGAAACAACCTTTCGTTGTTGGTGAAGAATTTACCTGAGCAACGAGTGCATCGTACCATTCTCTATCGCATCTTCCTCGATTGGGTGGCGGCACTGAAATTCCTTTTTGAGGGCTGCCCAAAGGATTTCGGCATGGTCTTCAAGGCGCATTGGGATTTCTACAAGAGGTTGAAATCCTTGAAAGCATATAGGAAAACCGTTGAGCACAAAACCGTAAGTTGTATCTATAAGCGCAACATTGTCTTCGACAATGTGCTTCGCAAGAAAAAGAAATACAGCGAATTAAGGGAAAGCGATTTCACCTTGTAGAGACGCGATTTATCGCGTCTCCAAAAGCGTTTCAATCGCCTTCGCATAGCCTTCCAATCCCAATCCCGAGATGCATTTCACGCAAGCCTCAGCCGTAAAGGAATGCCTACGGTAAGGCTCCCTTTTCGAAATGTCGGAAATATGCACCTCAATGATAGGGATGCTGATGGCGCGGATGCAATCGGCCAAAGCAATGGAGGTGTGGGCATAGGCACCAGGGTTCATCACTACGGCATCATATTGACCGTCAGCCTCTTGTAGATGGTCGATCAAAATCCCTTCGTGGTTTGACTGGAAATAGGTGAGTTCGTGTTGCGGAAAACGATCGCGAAGTTGCGGTAGAAAGGCCTCAAAGGAAACATTTCCGTAGATTTCTGGCTCGCGCTTGCCCAAGAGATTGAGATTGGGACCGTTGAGGATGAGGATTTTCATCGTTGAGTGGTTTTACGACGCAAAAGTAATGCTTTTGTTGGAATAATAAGAAAAAAAGCAGGAGCGCTTCCCCACGCTCCTGCCTTGCTCATAATCGTTATATTACTTTTGTTCTTTCAAAATATTGGGTAAACAGTAGCTTGTCTGAGTTTCCATGGCTCTAAAGATGGCCTTAAAATCCTCAGGGATGAGTTCCCAAATCTTCAAAGCTATGCTATCTGGTATGTTTTTGTAGAAGGCTTCGGCGATGCCGCCTGTGATGCAGGCGAGGGTGTCGCTGTCGCCACCTAAGGACACCGCCAACCTGATGGCTGACTCGAAGTCGGTGCTGTCCAAGAAGGCCACCATGGCTTCGGGTACCGTGCCTTGGCATGAGGAATCCCAGTCGTAAACGGGACGGATTTCCTCGCAAGTGCGGTTGAGGTTGTATCCATATTTTGTTGAGATATAATTTCTTATCTCTTCCTTGCTTTTTCCGTTGCGAGCCATGAAGATGGCCGCCGCAGTCGACTGTGCTCCCTTGATGCCTTCGGGATGGCTGTGGGTGATGGCTGCCGAAAGACCTGCCACACGCTCGGTCTCTTCCAAGGTGTCGAACATCCAACCGTTGGCGCTGCAACGCATGGCGGCGCCATTGCCGAACGAGTGGTAGGGATGGCGTTTTCCCTCTACAAAGGTCTCTGGCTCGAATAGCCAACGATAGAAACCAGGTCCATAGCCGCCCATGGGGCAAGGATACTTTTGGGCGAAGTTCAAAAAAGAGGTCTCTAGGGTATCCATGCCATGTTGAGGGTCGGTCAAAAGCCAATTGGCCACGGCCATGGTCATGATGCTGTCGTCGGTGTAGTTGCTTCGCGGATCGAACAGTGGGAAGTGTGTGGTCTTTATATTGTGGAATTCATATACCGATCCAATGGTATCTCCTATAATTGCTCCTAGCATGTTTTTTGATGTTTAACTGTTAATTGTTTAATTGTTGTTCTGACTATGGCTGATGGCCTATGACTATGGCAGCTTTTCAAGAAGTTGAAGCTTCCATCCATTATTAAAGCTGCCATAGGCCATCAGCCATAAGCCATGGTTACACCAGTTCCGTCCAGAAATCCATCGGAAGATGAATGTTGGGCACGTTGATGGCACCAGTAAACAACGGCGCGATTTCTCTGGGCGTGAAGCCAGCAATGCCGCAACCGATACGGGTGACCAAGAAGGTCAGTTCGGGGTGTTGTTTGGCAAAGGCTATGAACTCGTCGACGTAAGGCGCGATGGTGTTCACGCCACCTTGCATTGTGGGGATAGCGTAGCTTTGGCCTTGCAGACCGACGCCTTGTCCCATAATGGCACCGAATTTTTCTACGGCGATGCGGGCTGCGCCGCCTCCATGTGCACCGGCAAGGTTGCTGCCAAAGACAAAGATTTGGTTACTGCCGAGCGTGTTGATACGGTCTGAAGTAATGCGGTCGCGGAATTCATCTAGGTCTCGGTAGTTGCGGTTCTCGCGGTTGGAACGTGAGCGGAACATCTTGCGCATCATGCTGGGCATAGCGGAGGTGGTGGCAAAGTCTTCTGATATTCTGCTGTACATCATGGTTCTCGACTTGCGTTCCTTTTCCCAAGCCTCGTGCATGCCGGCATCGGTGTCGGCGAATTCCATGTGATTGTCGATGGAGAGCGAGGCTGATGTGGCTCGCACATCTTGGTTGGTGCCGATGTAGGCGAAGTTCCAGCCTTCCTCGTCCTTCATGCGCTCCACAAGGGCTTTGATGGCTTGTCCAGTGTATTCCTTTGAGGCGTTCTCCAGTCCGTCGGTGATGACGGTGACCACGGCAGTGGCATCTTCCTTGTCCTTGATGGCCTTATACAAGGCGTTGATGCTGATGCCTATGGCATCGTAAAGCGGGGTGCAGCAGCAGGGCTGGTATTCTTTGGATGCCAGTTCTTTGACTTCAGCAACTGGTACCATGTCGTAGACCATGGTCTTTTCGCAGTTGCAGAAGATCATTAGCGAGACGAAATGTTCTTGCGTGTCCTTGAAGCGTTTCTGGGCAGAGCGGATGCCGCCCACAGTCTCGTTGAAGCCGGCGATGGCAGCTTTAGCGATACTGCTCATCGAGCCGCTCTTGTCGAGGATGATCAGATTATAGACCTGCGTCTTTACAGTGTTGTTTTGGTTTTCCATAATTCATTGTTTTTTAAAAAGGTTAGAATTCTGATCTGAAATTGTTGTCTTCCTTGAACTCGTCGTAATTCCGTTTGTTGAAGCGGAACTTGGTGCCCCAACGGCGTGTGGATCGGCTATCGTCGTCGCGCGAGGAGGAGTAGGCGGGACGTGATGCTGATGCTGGACCACCAAAAAGCGCATCGATGTTCATGCTGCGCATCTCGTGATGACTGCCGAAGTAGGTGGGGACGTCATCTTCCACTTCTTCCAAGATACCCGTTTGCAGCATTTTTTTGTGGAAATTGCGTCTGTCGAATTGCACACCAAGGATGGCTTCGTAGAGGCGTTGCAGTTCCGACATAGTAAACTCCTTGTCCAAAAGGCCAAATCCAATGGGCTCAAAATGAATGTCTTCTCGCAATTTCTCCATGGCTTTGCGCAAGATATAATCATGGTCAAAGGCCAAATGCGGCACCTCATTGATGGGAAACCATTTGGCTTGGGTCGCGTCATCGCCGCCTTGCACGTCCGACTTTTTGGCCAAAGCATAAAAGGCGATGGAAATCACCCTCTCGCGAGGATCTCGGTTGACATCGGTGAAGGTCTTGAACTGCTTGAGATAGTTCAAACTCAGCCCAGTTTCCTCTTTCAACTCACGAAGGGCGCATTGCTCTGCAGTCTCGTCCATGCGAAGGAATCCTCCCGGGAAAGCCCATGTGCCTTTGTACGGCTCTATGCCGCGCTCAATAAGCAGCACCTTCAGTTCGCGACCATCGAAACCGAACACGACGCAGTCAGTGGCCACTGCGGGATGTGGGTATTCGTAAGTGTATTTTTGCGTTTCCATCTTGTGTAAATTTGACGCAAAGTTACAACTATTTCTACAACCCGCAATAGGTAATTGTGTAAAAAATACACTTTATATAAAATGAAAAATGATAATAATTTGATTTTTAACTATTTAATAAGTGTAATTTTTTACACAATATAAATAGTTTAGTCTGCCACATCCATGTTGCTTGATTCAGCTTTGTTGTTGACAGCACCAGGCTTGTCCTGTTGCTCAATAATGTCAGTGATGACTTCTGAATGGAACATCTCGTCAACAAACTCATGTGCTTTTGAATGCTTTTTGTGCCAATTCTCGCCATCTTCCTTGGTCTTGGAAACGATGTTTTTCATCTTTTGATTGAAACTCAACATGCTCCCATAGAAACGGTAGATTCCTCTTTCTCTGTCAATCAGCGGGATAAGGATAGAGTTGATGACGATGGTGAAGAGAATCACGGAGAAGACGATGTTTCTGATGAACATGGCGACCTCAAGATCGGGAATATAGATGAGTGCTTGTGTAGCCAACACCGCTGCGGTCAGTCCTTTCGGGTTGAGGGCCGACATGAAAGCCAGTTCCTTGTCAGGAATGTTATCCTTTTTCGAGATGGCAAAACGGACGGCAGGAATACGGATAATGAAAAGCAATACGCTGATTCCCAGTCCTATGACAATAGGTTGCCATTGCTTCAGTTGGATGGAAATGCCCACATAGATGAAGAAGAAGGTCTTTAGAAGGAGGACGAGTTCCGAGAACAGCGAACGCTCGGTCTCATTCAGGTTGACGGGCACTTTTTTGATGAATTTCTTGAGCCAGGCATTATAGATGGTGTCGATATTAGCCAAACCTATGCCGAACGCCAAGGCTGCGATGGCGCCACTGAAGCCCATCCACTCGTTGATACCATAGATGATGAACACGAAGGCGGGTGTCGTCAGAATGGAGTACTTGATGTTGCGGATCTGATCGAGAATCAAAGCCCAGAAGATGGCGCCGATGAGACCCATCACCGTGGCCAGGATAAATGAGGAGAAGATGTTGCCGAGAATTGCGCCAAACTCCAGATGTTTGCTCTTTATGGCTTGCATCAGGGCCAAGGCTAGAACGATGCTGAACACATTGCCAATGGCCGCTTCAAGGATGAGCATGATGGCGGGTTTTTCTGACATCCTCAGTTGACGCACAATAGGAATGACCACCGCTGATGCGGTACCACCCAAGACGCAGCCCAAAATCATGCTTATCACTGGATCGATTTTCAACACAAGCCATCCTACCAACCAGACAGCTACTGCCGAGAAGATAAAGTTCAACGCAGTGAGCTTTAAGGCGCCTCCGAACGAGTCTTTCAGTGCTGCAAATCGCAATTGGGTACCACTTTCAAACAGAATGGTGACCAAGGTGATACCCGAAAACAGACTGCCTGCATTGCCCAAACTCTCTGGCGAAATCCAGTGGAATACGGGACCGATGAGCAAACCAATAATAATAAGGAATAAGACATCGGGGATGCGTTTGCGGCTGAAGATTTCGCTGAAAAGGTGGGCTGTAAAGATAAGTAGGCCGATGATGGCGATGGTCAGCCCAATCTCTCTTGACGAGCTGTTGGTCGATACCTGCTCCAAGACATTTTCCACGGCATGATGGTGCTTGAGGGTGTCAGACACTGTAGCGATGGTGTCAGTAACTCTCGACAAGGTGTTAGTAGTGGGTATGAGTTCTGTTTGAAGCATGGTGTCTGTTTAATTGAAGAGTCTCCAGTTGATTCCGATGAAAATCTTGCTGTCGCGCATGGGGTAGTGAGGAGCGATGAATGAATTGTAGTTGCCAGTGAGTAGGAACATGTTGCTGTAGACAAAAAAGATATGGGCCTTCTTGACTTTGAGCGAAATGGCAAGGTCGATGAACGGGAAATTGCCAATCTCAACCTCGTTTTGCAGATAGAAGGTACGGGTAGCAGGCATGTAGGCGTCGGCGTAGTATTTGGTGAAATAACGCACCGTAATGCTTGGATGAAGGGTGGCCACTTTGTGGAATACGGGTTGCGAATACCCGATTCTCAGTTGTCCTAGCAACAAGGGGAGGTGCATGACCTCTTCGTTGCTCGACTTTTGCAAGCTGGCAAAGCCTTCAAACTCAAATCGCCAGAGGTTTTGGTAGAAGCTGAGATATGCCTCGCGGATGCTGAACATGTCGTCAGACTGGGTAGGACGGGCATCAGTACCGAAATAGATTAGGTTGGAAACTGTGGTCTGTTTGAGGCCGATGCAATAGCTTTTGTAGTTGTATCTCAAGTCGAAAGTCAGGTAAGTGGAAGCCTTGAAGTCGTTCTCCCAGCGGAAGTGGTTCGATGTGTAGCTCTCCTCAAACCAGTTGGCACTTTGCCGCTTGATTTCCGCATTAAAGGTGGCGTAACCAAAATTTCTGGCTGTTGTCCCCAAGAATTGTTTCCATTGTCCCTTGAGGTCGAAATCGCCGATTTGATAGCCCAAGGTGACGAGTTCGCCTTGACCTGTGATGCGTGTCGATTTGAACAGATTGACGATAATACCGCCGTTAACGCTCAATTGGTTGTAGTTGCGCGAAAGCGTGGTTTCGTTCTCAAGATAGTCGAAATGCTTCACTGTATAGAACCCATGGCTCACTCCTGCATACACATAGAAAGGTATGTCATCATTGTACTTCTTGTATCCTAAACTGCTCCATTTCAGCGTGTTTCTGATGGCTCTGACCAATGTGGTATCCGTTGTTTTTGTGGTGTTGAGCAAGGTGTCGAAAGGCCGATAGAAAGCAGCGGAAGGGGAGGTCTCGTTGTAGTACAGCTTGTTGTTCAGATAGCTGAAGCTATGGCAAATCCTTCCCAAAGTGAATTTCCTTTCCTTTGTTTCTTGCACAACTTCCTGATTAATAGTGTTTTTAATGCTATCGACGGCCAAAGTGTCAATTGCGAGGCTGTCCAAGGATAAAGTGTCAACTATAATGCTGTCGTTGGTTGCGGGAAGGGGATGGATGGAATCAATTTCAATAGGGGAAGTCTCTTTCTTTATCTTCACCGTCTTTTTTGATAGGAGATTGAAATAATGTTCGAATCCTATCCCGCTGGAAATGATGTAGTTGGTTGCATTATTTAGGTTGACCGGGATGACCGAGTTGTCGGATTCGGTATGTGAGATGTAGTTCTCGTCGTTGACGATGCCGCCGTTTTCTCCCATCTCAAGTTTGTTGCGATACCAATAGGCGCCCACGCCATAGCGTTCGCTTTGGGTGATATACTTGGCATTGACCCAGAAAGCGTTGTTGATGGTTTTGTTGTTGATAAAGGTGGCGGGAGCATAGTCGGTGTCGAAGGCGAAGGATATCAGCAGGCGAGGAGTGACTTGTCTGCCGAACCTTACATGAAAATGCTGTTCCAGGTCGCCGACGGTCATCAGGTAACGGATTTCGGAGTAGGGTAGGACGGACTGGTAGGATAGCATGTTGCTTTCGCTCTGCATGAGGGCGGAAAAAGCGGGTAGGGTCATGTCAAATCCTGCCTGATGCAGATGGTTGAATCTCATCGACTTATGAGCCATTCCCGTGTTGCTCAAAGTACTGTAGATAGTGTTGTCGTGTTGCAGATAGTCGAATTCAGCTGCATGGAATGTTAAGGTGTCGACGACTTTGGAGGCATTCAGGAAGATGCTGTCGAAGGGATAGGCATTGTAAGTGACGAAGGTGGAATCGATGGGGTGGGGTGGGGTGGGAGAAGGCTTTTTCGGGGCAATGCTATCTTGCGTAGGATTTTGTGAAAATCCTAATAGGTTGGTAATCATTAAAATAAGTACAAATACCAATCTTCTGCCCATACTTCCGAATTTGGCTGTAAAAGTAGTAAAAATTTGGGAACGATAGGCGGAGAAGGTATGAAAGAAGGTGAAAAGGGTAGGAGAGGTCTCGTTCTATAAGACATCCATTTGTCTTCCGAGACGCGATAAATCGGCGTCTCTACAGGTGCATACATTGATAATAAACGACATTGTTTTCACATACCATCAACCTTGTAGTAAAGACGCGATTCATCGCGTCTTTACAATCGCATCATCCATCCTATCAAAGATGCATTTCATCCTCAGGCCATTTGGCAACATTATTATCCACATATGAGGCGGTTTCGTTCATATCCTTTTGATCTCGAATGATTCGGTCGTGAAAACGGGATTGCCATGCAAAATCAAGGTCTTTTTCATTGGCATAATGCGTCACACGTGCCTTCAATCCTCGAATCACCGTGCCAAGGCTTTTATACAACATGGGGTTGTAGCGCCCTGTGATGCTACCCCTATCTTGGGTTGGCTCCATTTGCATTTCCGATTCAGAGACGCGATGAATCGCGTCTCTACAAACATCATAATGGTCATCAATTATAACAATGGCATGGATATGATTAGGCATGACAACATACGATGGTATTATCGCATATGGATAATTTGATGAAACATCACGGAATTGTTCATCGGCATATCTTCCAATTTCCGACAAATGCATTTCATCATCCTCAATTCTTCCAAAATAGAAATCTCTGTCTTTGGTGCAAATCGTGACAAAATATGCCCCGCCCATATAATCATGCCAAACGGCACGCGCCGAGGGAATGCGGTAACGGTTCTTGTATTTGTCTTCGGACATAATTAATCGTTTTTGCGTTTGTCAACAATGCAAAAATACGTTATTTTCTGTTTGCGACCTGTATAAAATGGTTTGTTTTTTGAGACGCGATAAATCGACGATTAATTGAATTCGTTTTGTCTTTCGAGACGCGATAAATCGACGTCTCTACAGGCGCATACGTTAATGATAAATGTTATTGTTTTCCCATACCATCAACCTTGTAGAGACGCGATTCATCACGTCTACAAATCGCGTCTCCCAAAACAAAGTCTTCCATCTTGATGAACGGGGACGGCATAGACATTTGTTTTATTTATATAAGAGCCGCATTCACCGTCTTTCGCCAATAATCCTTCATCGTGGAAATCTCCGTTGGAGTATCCACATCGAAAACAATCATGCCGTCTTCTTTGCGAACATTGAAACGCATTGTGTCATCCAAATTCGGGACAAAAAGATTGATAGCATCCATCTTGAAAATACGGCAGTTGGCATCGCCCAACAACTGCTTGACGATAGAAGCCTTCACCTCAACAGGAAACAACTGGTCGGCTTTCCGCAGCAGTTTCAGGCTCTCGACGGTCTCGTTGTTCGGGTTGCCGAGAAAAGCCTGTTTCACGATCTGACGTTCCTCATCGGTGGCGTTCATGGTCACTAAGGCATGATCCGTCAGGTGTTTCAGCAGGTAAGGCCACGTCATGGGGTTATGTTTGGAGTAGTTTACTCCTGCACCCACAAACAATACGGTCTTCTTGTTGCCTACGATGTCTTCACTGAACTTGGTGAAGTTCTCATCTTCTTTCATTGCATTTCAGTTTTTAAAAAGAAACTGTTTTGAGTTTTATAAAAGTACCCAAAAAGTCTGATTTGTTGATTCTTACAGGCAATCCCATAATTCTCAAAACAGTTCCTTTTCGTTTTTATTTATCCATCTGTTTTATTGAATATTGCGGACCAAGCGCACCGACCACCCGAAGCTGCGGAAGTAGTGGTAGTTCGTGAGGAGATTGATTGAGTAGAAGTACACGCTGTACGCAAAGAGGCTGCCGTTGTACGAATCCGACCAGTAGTACCCGCAGTCGCCCACTTCGTAGACCGAAGTCCCGTGGCGGTTGCCAGCGGCAGGCAGGAAGATGGCACCGTTGGCCTCAAGCACATTGGCCCAGTCATCGGCGCTGATGGTGTTGCTGCTGTAGCTGCCGCCGTTGTAGCTGCTGTCGTTGGTGTCGTTCAGCGCGTAGATGCTTGCCGTCCAATTGTCGGGCAAGAGGATGGTTCCATTCACACCATTCACCATACCTTTCGCCCAGCGAATGCCGCTTGCGGTGCTGCGAGTGTTGAACACATAGTCCCATTCAGGCTGCGTCAATGTGCGCCAGCCATTGTTCTCCACATTGTTGCCGTTGGAGATGGCGTTGTAGCCCCAGTCTGCCTGGCCGTTGCCGTCGTAGAGGTTGTAGTTGGATTGGCCATAGGCGAAGTAGTCGCTGTAGTTTTCGCTTGTGCTCCAGGGCTGGTAGGCATTGGCACCGTGGTTGTAGCCGCTCGTGCCCCAGCCAAAAAGGTCGCGGTCAACAGTCTCAGATGAACTTCCTTGTCCATTGTCGCCAAGATATTCCCATTGGTGGTCAGCGAACTTCCAATAAGGAGTAGCTGCACTGCCAATGTACTGCAAATTGCCTTGCGAAAAATAGACTTGGTCGCCATTGGCGTTAATGGTAAACAAACCATTTATAGCCCCTTCAGGAATGGTCGGCACATCTTCCAAGGTCGTAAAACTCACCTCCTCGCCATAGCCCGTGCCTTCCTCGTTGGTGGCGTAGGCACGCACAGTGTAGGTGGTGTTCGGAGTGAGACCTTCCAAGGTAGTTGAGAAGGCATTGTTCGTGGCGGTCAAGGCTATGCAAGTCCAGTCCTCGTTGCCAGTCTTGTAGCAGATACCACTTTCAGAGATAGTGCCATTGCCGGCACTGGTAATCTGGCCGCCTGCCATAGCCGTCGTGGTAGTGATGTCGGTCACTTCATTGGTGGTCACCGTGGGAGCGGTAATGACAATCTCTTCCTCGGTGGTGAAGGTCAGTACATCGCCGTAGCCTGTGCCGGCCTCGTTGGTGGCGTAGGCACGAATGTAGTAGGTGGTGTTTTGGGTCAGTTCGGTGAGGCTCACCGTGAAGACTCCAGTGGTGGCCGTTGCCGTGGCGTGGTCGCCCTCAAGGGTGGGTTCGCCTTCAGTACTCCAGCACACGCCGCACTCGGTAATCGTGCTGCCGCCATCGCTAATGATTTCACCGCCTGCCGTGGCTGTCGTGGTAGTGATGCCAGTCACTTCGTTGGTCACCACATCGGGCAACTCAATCGGGGTGGGGGTCTCGCCAATCAGCAGCGGGTTGAAACGCTTCACCTCGTTGCGCACGATTTGGGCGAGGTTGGTCTCCAACTGCTTGGTGCAGATGACTTCCGTGCCATCAAGCACTTCCATCGTGAAGCCGTTGGCCAATGCGCCCACGGGCAGCATAATGAAGAACTCCTGCGCGGTGGTCGTGCTGGTCAGGGTCACATCACAGTTGAGGGTCACGATGTTCGTGCCGTTGGTGCCTTGGTTGGCCATCAAGGCGGGCTCGCTGGCCGAGCAGTCGACGGCGAAGGTGCCGTTCAGTTTCTCGCTTTCACTACCCGTGATGCGGATGCCGCTTATGTGTACGTTGTCACCCAACAGGCGGACATCGAGGCCGCCACAGAGGTTCTTGAACTGTAGGTTCTCATCCTCGGCGTAGGCCGCCATCGGGTTCGCGCCGTTGGCGAAGGTGCCCGTCTGGGTGAGGGTTTGGGTGGCAGGCAAACTGAAGGTTGCCGTTGTGCCACTAATAGTGGCCGTCTGGGGATAGACCGCCGTAAAAGGTTCGGTCATCTCGAACTCGCCTGTAGTGCGGAAGGTGCCGTTGGTGGTTCCCGCGCCCGATTGCAGGGTGAAGGTAGCCGTCTCACCCTCATCGTTGGCAATCACAATCTTGTCACCAGCCAGCCATTTCACCATTCCATTCTCGGGGTTCATAGCCGTGCGGCCCTGTTGGCCTGCCAACTGCTCAATGTCGGCCGTGAAGACGGCTTCCTTCGAGCTTTTTTGCTTGTTGCAGCTGACCAAGGCCAACAGGCCAAGCGTCAGCGCCATTGCTGAAAATAGTACTTTCTTCATAGTGCATCAGGTTTTACGGCCAATTTACATCGGTCATAGTCATAGATGTAAGCGGTAATTTTGCATCGACAATTTTTGGTAAATAAAAACCGACAGTTTTTGGCAAATAAGAATCGACAGAAGCCGTATCATTGCAGCCAACAATGAACGAGAAAGTCGAACCTAAAACAGCCAAAGATGCGGGAA
>JAFRRE010000152.1 GCA_017428285.1 Bacteroidales bacterium
CGTGGAAAAACGCGGTGGAAGATATGTTCGGCCTCGTCATTATGTGCGACAAGAGCGACGGCGACCGCTATTACATCGAGAACCGCGAGGTGCTGGAGGATGACGGCCTGCAACGCTGGCTGCTCAGCACCATGGCGGTCAACAACACGCTGTTGGAAAACAAGTCGCTCAGCGACCGCATCCTGTTGGAAAGCATCCCCTCAGGCCAGGACTTCCTCGCCACGGTCATGGAAGCGATGAAGAAAAACCGATTACTGGAAATCACCTATAAAGGCTTTTGGAGCGAAAACGAGCACACATTCCCCGTGGCACCCTATTGCGTGAAACTGTTCCGGCAGCGGTGGTACATGGTGGGTAACAGCATCTATGAAGACAAGATCCGAATCTATTCCTTGGACCGCGTACTGGAGGTCCAGCTGTCGGAAGAGACCTTCAAATATCCCAAGAAATTCAACCCAGAGAACTACTTCAAAGGCTGTTTCGGAATCATTCGCGATGAGAATTGCCCCATCGAGACCGTAAAACTGAAAGTGAGCGCCAACCAAGCCAACTACCTGCGTTCCCTACCCTTGCACCCTTCGCAGAAGGAGTTGGTGCATACGGGCGAATACAGCATCTTCTCCATCGAGGTGCGCCCCACCTTCGACTTCCAGCAAGAACTCCTTTGGAACGGCGATGCGCTCGAAGTGTTGGAGCCGCTATGGCTGCGCAAGGAAATGGCGGAGATGGTGAAACGGATGTGGAACAATTACAGCAAGAAATGAACTCCTTCGCCGCCATAGACTTCGAGACCGCCAACAACGAACGCACCAGCGTGTGCAGCGTCGGCGTGGTGATCGTGAAAGAGGGCGAGTTTGTTGACTCGTTCTATTCGCTTATTCAGCCGGAGCCGAATTATTACCTTTATTGGAATACAATGGTGCACGGTATTACCAAGGAGGACACCGAGGATGCGCCCGTGTTCCCGTATGTTTGGAAGCAAATTGAGCCGCTTATTGAGGGCCTACCTCTCGTGGCCCACAACAGCCCTTTCGACGAGGGTTGCCTCAAGGCCGTGATGCGCTGCTACCAGATGGATTACCCTGACTACCAGTTCTATTGCACCTATCGGGCCTCGCGAAAGCACTTCGGCAAGCTGCTTCCCAACCATCAACTCCACACCGTGGCAGCAGCCTGCGGCTATGATTTGCTCAACCATCACCACGCGCTCGCCGATGCCGAGGCCTGCGCTTGGATTGCAAGGGAGATTTTGTAATTCCATTCGGAATTTATTGTAGTTTTGCAGAAAATTCCGAATAGGAATAGCAATCAAATCAGAATTTATTGTAATTTTACAGAAAAATCGGAATAAAATTGGTTTCAATTCGGAATTTATTGTAGTTTTGCAGAAAATTCCGAATAAAAATGGAGCAAACTTATATCAAACGCGAGACTTACCTTCAAAAGCTCATTGACCGAATGGACAATGGCGAAGTGAAAATCGTCACTGGTCCAAGGCGATGCGGAAAGTCGTGGCTCCTCAAACGCATCTTCAAGGATTATCTGGTATACAATGGTGTAGCCGAAGAAAACATCATCATCGTTTCCTTCGACATGGAAGACGAAGAGGAAATGTATGGCGACCTCTCCGAGCGTGGAGCCTTGAAAGAGTTCCTTTACAGCCGCATCACTTCGCCAAAAACCAATTATTATGTCATTCTAGATGAAGTGCAAGAGGTGGAGGGTTTTGAAAAGATTGTCAACGGGCTGAATGCCAAGGACAATGTGGATGTTTACATCACTGGGAGCAATTCGCACTTCCTTTCTTCCGACATCCGAACCATCTTCCGCGGTCGCGGTGATGAAGTGCGCGTTTATCCACTTTCATTCAAGGAGTTTTGCTCAAACAGGACCGAGCCTATTAACGAACTTTGGAAAGAATACTACACCTACGGAGGCATGCCCGGATTGCTCAACCATCATACTCCCGAGCAGAAAGTGGCTTACTTGCAACGGCTTTGGAGCAAGACCTACCTTGACGATGTGGTGGAACGCAATCATGTGAAAAACCGCGAGGCCCTTTCTGCGCTTGCCGATGCGCTATGTTCCTCCATCGGTTCCTTGACCAATCCCAACCGCATCAGCAATGTGATGCAAAGTGTTCAAAAAAACAAAATCGACCCAGAAACTGTCGGAAACTACATTGATTACCTTGAGGAGGCCTTCCTTTTCGAAGGCGCAAAACGCTTTAATATCAAGGGAAACAAATATTTTGAAAGCATTAAGAAATACTATGCCGTCGATGTAGGACTACGCAATGCCAAACTCAATTTCCGTCAGCAAGAAATCACTCACATCATGGAAAATGTCATATATAATGAATTGAGGATAAGAGGTTTCAGCGTAGATGTGGGATTGGTGGAAAGTCGCGAAATGCGTGAAGGCAAGATGGCCTACATACAATACGAAATCGACTTCATCGCACAAAACGGGATGGACAAGTACTATATCCAATCCGCCTTCAAGATGGACGACGGCGAAAAACAAGAACATGAAATCCGCTCGCTGCAAAAAGTAGACGACAACTTCAAAAAAATCGTCATCACTGGAGACGACATCGCCACCTATACCGATGCAAAAGGTATAGTTTATATGGGATTATTTCAATTTTTAAAAGGAGAATTACTATGAAAACAGATTCAAAACAAGCCTTAGATCTACTCAAAGCAGGTAACGCCCGTTTTGTTTCAGGTACATTGGCACCAAAAGACGACTATGCAACTTTGCGGGAGCAACTCAGCGCCAGTCAGCATCCCTTCGCTGTGGTAGTATGCTGCTCCGACAGCCGCGTGGCACCCGAGATTATCTTCGACCAAAAGCTTGGTGACCTCTTCGTCATCCGTAATGCAGGCAACATCGTGGATGAGGAAGTGCTCGGCTCCATTGAATATGCCGTTGAGCATCTGGAAACGCCTCTGGTGGTCATCTTAGGCCATTCTTGCTGCGGCGCCGTCACTGCGACCTGTCAAGGCGGCGATTTGCCCGGCCATATCCTGGATTTAGCCAAACGCATCAAGCCTTCCATCAACACGAACTGCTGCATCGATGACAATGCCCGTAGTCATGCAAGAAGAATGGCACAAATGATTGAAGAAGATGAAATCATCCATCATGTTGGCGCCAAAGTCGTTGCGGCTTTCTACGATCTTCAAAGCGGAAAAGTGGAATGGCTGTAACGAGGTTTTCCTTATTTTTGCCGCCCAATCCAGAGACATCTAAACATGAAAACACATACAAAACACATAACTTTAGCGTTCATCGCTGCAATCCTGACCTTTATGACCGCATGCAACCCAAAAACACCCGTCGACCTTATCGTCCACAATGCCAACATCTATACCGTAGACAACGACTTCTCGAAAGCCCAAGCCTTTGCCGTGAAAGACGGTAAGTTTGTCGCCGTCGGCGATGAAGAGACCATTATGCGCCAATACGCGGCCAAGGAAACCATCGACGCACAAGGCGATGCGGTGTATCCCGGCTTCATGGATGGACACAGCCACTTCACTGGCTACGGCGAGAACCTTGTCCGCTGGGCCGACCTGAAAGGTTGCCGCTCCTACGACGAAGTCATCGAGCGCCTCAAAGTACACGACAGCCTCTACCCTGCCGAATGGCTCTTGGGTCGCGGCTGGGACCAAAACCTCTGGGAAGTGGCCGAGTTCCCCGATAACGAAAAGCTTGCAGAGGCCTTCCCCAACAAGAAAGTCCTGCTGACCCGTGTGGATGGTCATGCCGTGTTGGTTTCCAAAGAAGTTCTTGCTTTGGCCAACATTGACGCGAACACTAAGATGGACGGCGGCATGGCCATCGTCAAAGAAGGTCGTTGCACAGGTGTGCTGTTGGACAACCTCGCCGATGCTGCCAAGGCCTTGGTGCCCAAGATGGAGACTGCACAAAGCATTCAAGCCCTGCTCAAGGCACAAGAGGACTGCATGGCCGTCGGCCTGACCAGCGTCACCGATGCCGGACAAGACATCGCTACTATTGAACTTATAGACAGCCTGCAACAAACTGGTCAACTCAAGATGCACGTCAACGCCATGGTCAACCCTGATGATGAGACAATGGACCACTTCATGCGTCAAGGTGTCATCGACAAGGAAAGGCTCACCGTCCGCAGCGTGAAGATCTATGCCGACGGAGCCTTGGGTTCACGCGGTGCAAAACTACTTGAACCTTACACCGACGACCCGACCAACGACGGTTTAATTCTCGAAAGCGACAAGTTCTACCGTCATGTCTGCCAAAAGGCCTACGATGCTGGTTATCAAGTCTGCTGCCATGCCATCGGCGACGGCGGCGTGCACCATATTTTGGACATCTTTTCGGAATACTTGAAAGGCAAAAACGATTTACGCTGGCGCATCGAACACTCGCAAACCGTGGCCGACGCGGACTTCCAACGCTTTGGTGAATTCTCTGTCATCCCTTCCATTCAAACCACCCACTGCACTTCCGACATGGACTGGGCTGGTGAACGCCTTGGCGAGCGCATCAAGAATGCTTACACCTACCAGCAACTCCTGCAACAAAACGGCTGGGTCGTCAACGGCACAGACTTCCCCATTGAGGACATCAGTCCCATCTATACCTTCTATGCTGCTGTGGCTCGTAAGCACTTGGATGGCACGCCCGCAGAAGGCTTCCAGATGGAAAATGCCTTAAGCCGCGAGCAAGCCTTGCATTCCATCACGATTTGGGTGGCCAAAGGATGCTTCCTTGAAGGTCGTAAAGGCAGCATTGAAGTGGGGAAAGACGCCGATTTCGTTATCCTTGACAGAGACTTGATGACTGTGGCAGAAAATGATATTCCCATGGCCAAAGTGAAGATGTGTAACATTCATTAAGGAAACCGTTATATCCCTGAACATTTGTGGATTTTCGACATTTTTCAGAAAATAAATTTGTGGATTTTCGACATTTTTCAGAAAATAAATTTGTGGATTTTCAACAAATATTCTATTTTTGCGCGGTAAATCAATATATTAAGTTATATGATATTCAAACGCAAACTATACGACACCATGATTCTGTGGAAAAGCCAACGAAAAGGAGAGACTGCCTTGCTCATCAAAGGAGCAAGACGAGTCGGAAAATCCACGCTTGTTGAAGAATTTGCCAAACGCGAATACAAGTCGTACATCCTCATCGATTTTTCAAAGACCGACAAGGAAGTAGAGTCGCTTTTCGACAACATGATGAACCTCGACTACTTCTTCATACGTCTGCAAAACATTTTTGGAATAACGTTGCACCAGCGCGAATCAGTGATTGTATTTGACGAGGTGCAGAACTTTCCTCCTGCCCGACAAGCCATCAAACATTTGGTGAAAGACGGCAGATTTGACTATATAGAGACCGGTTCGCTCCTCTCAATAAAAAAGAACATCAAAGACATCATCATACCCAGCGAGGAACATGCCGAGACCTTGTTCCCGATGGATTTTGAGGAGTTTTATTGGGCTTGTGGAAACGATACAACTCCACAGCAACTTCGTGAATCATTCCTAATGAAAATGCCTATGGGCGATGCCGTTCACCGTCGTTGGATGCGTGATTTGAGGCTGTATATGTTGGTTGGTGGAATGCCACAAGCGGTCGACACTTATCTTCGTTACAAAGATATGAGATCGGTGGACGAGACCAAACGGGAAATCATCGAATTGTATTACAACGACTTCCGCCGCATCGACACGACGGGGCGTGCTTCGCGGCTTTTTTCCGCCATTCCAGGGCAGTTGAACACGAATGCCTCCCGCTATCAAGTCGGAAGTGTCATAGAAAACCAAACTGCCGATCGCGTCGCTGAAGTGATTGCCGACATGGAAGACAGCCAAACCGTCACAATGGCCTACCATGTCAACGATCCTAATGTGGGCATGGGGCTGTTCAAGGATTACAACCGCTATAAAATGTTCATCGCCGACACGGGGCTGTTCGTGACGCTCGCCTTTTGGGACAAGGATTATACCGAGAATCTGATTTACAACAAATTATTGTCCGACAAATTGGCGGCTAATCTTGGGTATGTCTACGAGAATCTTGTTGCACAAATGTTACGCACGTCAGGCAATCAGTTGTTTTATTACACTTTTCCCACCGAGAATGGCAACAAGAACTACGAAATCGACTTCATGCTTTCAAGGGGCAGCAAAATCATCCCCATTGAGGTCAAGTCGTCTGGCTACAAAACGCACAGGTCGCTTGATGTGTTCTGCGGCAAATATCCATCTCGTATAGGCGACCGCATATTGCTATACACCAAAGACTTCCAAAAAGACGGCGCGACTTTGTGCTTGCCGGTTTATTATGCTCCTTTTTTATAAAGGGCAGGACGGTCACGCCATACAAATCGTTCCGATTGTGAAGTTTTGAAAAAAGACCTCGCCTACTCGATGAAACTTGAATTATTCTTTCGTCATTTTATGTTTTATGTTTATCCCAGACAGCTTTTACAGCCTTAGGTTATTTGAAATGCCAGTAACCAGAATCCCATAGCATTATTTTTCAATTGTAACAGAATTAATAATCACAGGCTTAATCGGCACATCCATATTCCCCGTCTCGACAGATGCAATCATGTCGACCACCTCGAGACCTTCTATCACCTCTCCAAATACGGTATAGTCGCCGTCTAAGTGAGGCGTGCCACCAATTGTCTTGTATGTCTGGCGTTGGTTCGCATTGAGCACCTTGCCAGAACGGCTTTCAAACATGTCGAGCCAATGGTCATCGTATACCTTACCTTGAACGATGTAGAACTGCGAGCCACTGGAGGCTTTATTGGGGTTCACCTGGTCGCCTTGGCGGGCAGCGGCAAGAGCACCTTTCTTGTGAAAATGGCTGTCCCTAAACTCGGCGGGGATGGTATATCCAGGATCCAATCGTCCGTTTGCGTTTTGTCCTCCTTGAACCATGAAGTTCTTGATGACACGGTGAAATGGAGAGCCGTTATACCAACCTTCGTTCACCAATTTGATGAAATTGTCACGGTGCAAAGGCGTATCATCATACAATCTGGCTTTGATGATACCTAAACTAGTCCTAATGACAACTACAGTATGATTGCCTACGGACGAACCTCCGTTTGTATCATCCGACCTTACTAAGCGCACTATTTTCATTCCACCAGAATTCGCATTTTCCTTGCTCATGTAACTACTCACACTTCCCATTCCCAACTTCTCTTTTGAAGTAGCCATAAGAGATAATTCTTCATTGGTTGGAAGTCGCCAGTCACCAAAATCATAGAGTTTTTGACGGTTAATAGCCGCTATAACCGAATTAGGGCAGCCACTAAAAGAGCCAAGATCTTCTGGGTATACTTGAAGATATCCAAGAATGGTTTCAACCTTTCCGCTTGGCGATTTCCCTGTTGATTGCCCATTTCCACTTAATCCATTACCTCCATAAACTACACCAATTTGACTTGCAACTTTTCCTGTTTTCCGCAATGGGACACCCAATTTTTAGCTTTTGTGGCGGTAAGTGACTATGTCATACAGTTCCTGCTGTTCCTCATCCATTCGCAGAAGTGTGGTCTTGGTGTATCCAGACTGGGGAAGCACATAGGTCAG
>JAFRRE010000153.1 GCA_017428285.1 Bacteroidales bacterium
AGCCCCGCTATGCTTCGGCTGTGAGGCAAAGATAGCGACTTGGAACAAACGACTGACATTTGGCATTAAATTTTCAGCCTGCAAAATGACCCATTGAACTACTACTCGTTTTTTTCAGCCTGCATTTTGACCTATACGCCTTTTTTTCGACTTTTTGCCACATTGTTTCGCCTTTTGGTGAAAGCTGTTACGAAATAAACCTAATACTTTTGCAAAATTTTAATATTTTAATTATGAAGAGATTATTGTTTTCATTACTGCTTGTTATAGCCGTTCTATCGGTTTGGGCAGACAACAATGTCACTGTCAGCTACAATGGTAATACGGCTACGGTGACCGTGGATGACAATGTGGCGCAATACCTGACCGTCACGCAAAGTGGGGCGCATGTCTCGATAGTACAAGGCGCTGTTACAGAGGAAATTACCTACACGCTTACTGGAACATCGAACGATGGCGAGTTTTACATGTCGGGGTCTTATAAGGCTACCATTGAGCTGAACGGACTCACGCTGACCAATATGACACCTGTCTACAGTGGTGCAGCGGTGCACATCCAGAATAGTAAGCGCATCAATGTGAAAGTCATTACGGGTACCACCAATACCCTCACTGATGCGGCAAGTGGTTCACAGAAAGGCTGCCTCTATGTGAAGGGTCACGCCGAATTCAAACAATATGGTACACTCAATGTCGTGGGCAACAAGAGTCATGGCATCAAGGCAGGTGAGTACATTTCCATTAAGAATGCTACCATCAACGTTACCTCAGCTGTAGATGACGGCATTTCATGCAACCAGTATTTCCTCATGGAGAGCGGTAGCATCAATATCAGCGGTGCAGGTGACGACGGTATACAGTGCGATCTCGATGGCGACACTTCGACGGGTATGACCGTCAACCATGAAAATGAGGATTCGGGCAATATCTATGTCAGTGGTGGAAATATTATCATTAATAGCGATGCCATCGCGGCCAAAGGCATTAAATGCCAGGGTGACGCTTACATCTCCGGCAATGCCGTCATTAACGTCACCACCACGGGCAAAGGCGAGTGGGACGCAACCGACCAGGAGACCAATTCCGCTTGTGGACTAAGTGCCGACGGCGACATCAACATCAGTGGAGGCACCCTTGTCCTCACCGCCACTGGCTCTGGCGGCAAAGGCATGAAATGCGATAACGTGTTGAACATCAGTGGAGGCAATACTACTGTAACTACTTCGGGTGCCCTTTATTTTAACAATGGCACTACGGAGAACACCAATTACACTTCCAATACCGACTGGGTTGACAACAACTATTATTCCGCAGCCAAGGGCATCAAGGCTGGCTATAAGGATGAGTCGGGCAACAACACTATCTGCTATGGTGGCATCAACATCAGTGGTGGTACCGTCTATGTCACCACCAAGGGGCGCAACGCCGAAGGCATTGAGAGTAAGAATTACCTCAACGTCACAGGTGGCGAGACTACGATTGATGCTTACGATGACGGTATCAATGCGGCCCAAGACTTGTACATCACAGATGGCTACCTCTATTCTCGATCCAGCAATAATGATGGTATCGATGCCAACGGCAATGTGGTTATTGAGGGCGGCCTTATTTATGCCATTGGAGCCGCATCGCCCGAAGTGGCCATCGATGCCAACTCCGAAGAAAACAAGAAATTCCATTTTAATGGTGGTGTCCTCATCGCCGTCGGCGATCTGGAATCAGGTAGCACACTTGCTCAAACATGTTATCAAACTTCATCGGTTAGCGGCAACACTTGGTATTCGATGAGCTATGGTGGCAATGTCGTAGCTTTCTTAACCCCAACTATCAGTAGTGGTGGCAGCGTTGGTCCTGGTGGCGGTGGTCCTGGCGGCGGCGGTTCCTCTAGATTGGTGATTTCAGCTCCGTCCACACCGACACTTAAGAGTGGTGTCACTGTTAGTAATGGCACGCCTGTTTTTTATGGCCCTAAAGCCTATCTTGATGCCACGGTCACTGGCGGTTCCACTGTCTCGCTCAGCCAATACTCTAGCGGAGGTGGAGGAAGCTCGGGATCATATACCGTCACGGCAAGTGCCAATCCCACTGCAGGTGGCACGGTAACGGGGGCAGGTACCTATTCTGCCCATACATTGTGTACCCTTACGGCCACTGCCAATGCGGGTTACAACTTTGTCAACTGGATGAGAAACGGAAGTGTTGCTTCGACCGATCCCACCTATAGCTTCTATGTAACGGAAAACACAACTTGTGTGGCAAACTTCACACAACAGACAACATCGTACGCCATCACAGCTACTGCCAGCCCAGCCAATGGCGGTACTGTGACAGGGGCAGGCTCATATACATCGGGTAGCACCGCTACATTGAAGGCTATGGCCAATACTGGCTACACTTTCACCAATTGGACTAAGGATGGCAGTGTAGTCTCAACCAATGCCACCTATAGCTTCACGGTGTCGGAGGATGCGTCGTACGTGGCCAACTTCACGGCTCTCCCGCAGTATTCCATTACTGTCTCGGCAAACCCATCCGAAGGCGGCACAGTTACTGGTGCGGGCAGTTACTACGAGGGTACTTCCGTTACTTTGACTGCCACGGCAAATCATGGCTATGTCTTTGTTGATTGGACAAAAAATGGTACTCAGGTGTCCACCAACCCGAGTTTCACCTTCACCGTGACAGCCGCAGGCAACTATGTAGCCAATTTCGAGACAGCATCGAGCCACAGTGTGACCATAGTCCAGACAGAGGGCGGCACCATCAGTGCTGACATCAGCACGGCCTATCCTGGTGACATCATCACGCTGATGGCCATGGCTAATAGCGGCTATTTCTTCTCCGGATGGGATGTCAGAGATGACAACGACAATCCTGTTGCCGTGACGGATAACCAGTTTACGATGCCCAACAGCAATGTCACAGTGAGCGCGACGTTTGTCCAAGGCTTCACCGTCACATTGGCTGATGCTACCAATGGCACCATCAGTGCCACTCCTACCAACTGCGTGCCTGGCACTACGGTCAACCTGAGCGCGACCCCGGCATCGGGTTATAGCCTCAACAGTTGGGTGGTCTATAAGACGGGCGACGTGAACACGCTGGTCGGCGTTAGCGGTAACAGCTTCGAGATGCCTAGCCACGATGTCACGGTAGTCGGTATCTTCGGCGCTCCACAAGGCGGCGAGGTGACCATCGGAAGCGGGACAAGCACCTCATCAAGCCTGCCCACCAATGTATGGTACAAGTACACCACTTCACAGCAAATTTACACGCAAGCCGAGGTTGGCGAGGCAGGCACCATTACCGCCATCAGCTTCAAATACAACGGCAGCGCCGCCTCAGATGCCAGGACACTCGATATCTACATGACCCATACAAATAGCACAACATTATCGACCTGGGTTGCGGTGACCTCTGCCAGTAAGGTATATACAGGCTCTCAGACCTTCACCACAGATGGTTGGTACACCATCACATTGGATACGCCATTTGAGTACAATGGAACAAGCAACATCATGGTTACGGTGGATGACAACACGGGGAGCTATATAGGCTCAAGTGGTAGAGCCTTCTATGCCTATGCCACGGGGTCCACGAGAGCCATATACAACCAGAACGACTATTACAACGTGACCCCGATGAGTCCCCAGTCAGGCAATAATTATAGGGCTACCACGAGCACAAGCAATAGCCAGATTAAGTTCACCAAGGCCACCAGTGGAGCCAGCGAGTCGTTGTCGATCTCTCCCAACGCATTGACCGATTTCACTTATGTGCAAGGCGAAGGCCCGTCGAGGACCAAAACTGTTACCGTGGTTGCATGTACTGCAGAAGACGTCACCGTCACTGCCCCCGAGCATTTCGAGATCAGCAACGAAGAGAACGGTGCCTTTGGCAGCGTTCTGACCCTTGCGGCCGAGAGCAAGGGCAACCGCGACACGCAAACCTACGACTTCGAGGGCGGTTGGCAAGGTTGGACTACACTGCAAGGCACAACAGGCAGTTCACCACACAACTGGATGCATATTACGGAGTATGTTGCATACGACTCCAACGGGAGCCAAATAGTCCCAGAGTGCCACAATTCCTCATCCGGTATGATGCTTTCTGAATCTTACATTTCCGCTGCCACATCAGGTGGTACTGCTTATGGTGCTGTCTATCCCGACAACTACCTTGTTTCTCCTCAGATACAGTTAGGTGGAAGCATGACCTTCTATGCTGCCTCTCGAATGAGCAGCTATCCTGCGGAGAAGTTCTCCGTGATGGTGTCGGAGTCGGGCAACACCAATGCCAGCGACTTCACCCATACAGAACTGACAGTGACTTTGAGTAGTAATAGTTGGAATGAATACACAGTTGATTTGAGCGCTTACAGTGGCATGGGCTATGTTGCCATCCGGCACTTTGACTGCTATGACCAGCATTTGTTGTATGTTGATGATGTTACCATTGTTGAAGGCGATGATCCAGTGAATCCCACTGGACCCACCGTCGACTTGCTCACTGCTAACGTCTATGTTCGCCTGAAAGGAGACCTGAATGCTGGCACTTATGCAAACGAAACCCTTAGTGTGGCTACAGGCGATATCACGGTCAACGTGAGCCTGAGCGGTAATGTGACCCAACCTGCACATATCACGCAAATCCTCAGCCTCAGCGCTGGTTGGAACCTGATCAGCACGTACCTTGCGGTAGAGGATCCGGTCGAGATGCTTGACATGCTGAAGGCGTCGCTTGGTGAGAACGCTACGGAAATCCAGTCCGAGGATAACATGACGGAGTTTGACGGCAGCGAGTGGTTCGGCGACTTGGATGAGATTGGTTTAGAGAACGAGAAGGGATACTTCGTTAATGTTATTAATGAATGCACGGTGGTGCTGACGGGTACGCCTGCGAATGTCGGCGATTACGAGATCCCCATCCATAAGGGTTGGAATTTTATTGGATTCCCGAGCGCCGTGGCAATCGAAGTCAATGCTGCCCTTGCCGATTTCGAAGCTTCAGAAGGAGACCAAATCCAAACCGACTACGGTATGACGGAGTATGACGGCGAGTGGTTTGGCGACATGGAGGCGTTTGAACCCGGATTTGGCATCATGTACTATTCCAATAGCGATGAGGAGAAGACCCTGATCTTCCAGACGGGAGCGAAAGCCAAGGCTGATTTCTCTCGAGGAAAGCGCAAGGAGGATTGATTGCAGCAAGCATAGACAAGCGAATGAAGAGGGTGGCTAAAAAAAGAAGTCATCCTCTTTGTTCAAAAACTCAATAACGCAAAGCACATTAAAAAAATCCTTTTTTTTGCTCTTTAATATTGAAATCCTTACAATCAAGAATAATTTTGAAATACAAGTTACTAATCAAATATTAACACAATTATGAAGAAACTTTTCATAATTATGGTGACGCTGTTATTCGGTGTCAGCGTCATGGCACAGCAAAAGATCCAGTTGCGTTCGGCAGATAGGGCAGAATGCATGAAGAATGACATGAGGGGTCTTATTGCTTTCTTCTCATTCTCATCCATTGATGCGCAGGACATGCAGACTGAACGAGGCATGTTCTCGTGGCTCAGCTTGCCCAACACTGTCATCGGTGGCAACGAAGGAAGCCCTCAGATTCCCGTCATCAATGAGCTTATCGCCGTGCCTTTTGGTGCCAATCCGCGCATCGAAATCACAAGCTACAGTACAACGGACTACCGTCTCGAAGACTATGGTATCCATACTTTGATACCACGTCAGCCTTCGTTACGTAAAGACCAAAGGCCTGAGGATGTGCCTTTTGTCTACAATGCCAACGCCTACCAGTCTCGAGGCCTCCGCTCAGAACCTAATACTCGCATTAGCGTGGAAGGCACCATGCGTGGCATTCAACTTGGCAAAATGACCATCGAACCTGTGAGCTATGATGCGGTCAACAACACTTTGCGTGTGTTCAACGACATTGAGGTGGTAGTCCATTTCGATGGTGCTGACCCTCAAGCTACTGAAGACATGCTTGTCAAGACTTACAGCCCTTATTTCGACATTGTTTACAAACAACTGTTCAACGGCAGCATGATTCGCAGCGCTTACGAAGGCTTCCCCGACCTTTACACTACGCCGGTGAAGATGCTCGTTGTGACCACCTCGAAATATACCGAAAGCGAGCCCTTCCAGACCTGGCTGGCCTGGAAGAAACAGAAGGGCATCGACGTTGATGTGCAGATGGTGAGCAGCAGTACCAACGGAGCCTCCATTCGCTCCCTGATCCAAAGCCGATACAATGCTAACCACCCAACTTTTTTGGTCATCGTTGGTGATGAGAACGACGTCACCAATTATGAAACCTATAACATAACTGGCAATTATTTCAACCCCTACGTCAGCGACAACCCCTACGCTTCCGTTGACAATGATATCTATCACGATCTGTATATGAGTCGTATGGCGGTATCGAACGTCACCGAGTTAGGCAACCTTGTCCAAAAGATTCTGACTTACGAGAAATATACTATGTCCGATCCAAGCTATTTGGACAATGCAGTCCTGATTGCCGGATACGATTCTAACGGATGGGATGAAGCCGCTGGTCGCCCCACCATCCAATATGCCTTAAACAGCTATTTCAACACGGAACATGGCTTCAGTAACGTCTATGGCTACGTTACCTCCAACTACACAGGATGTTATGATCACCTGAATACCGGTGTCGGCTTTATCAATTACACCGCGCATGGCAGCATTCAAGCTTGGTCAAGTCCCAGTTTTACCAATTCCAATGCCAACGCATTGACCAACTCCGACAAGTATTTCTTGGCAGTGGGGAACTGCTGCTTGGCGGCCAACTGGGGCAACAGCACTTATACTCCTTGCTTAGGCGAGACCCTAATTCGTTCTGCTGAAAAAGGAGCAGTTGGCTACATTGGTTCGGTTGTTGAAACTTATTGGTTTGAAGATTATTACTTCGGCGTAGGAGCCCACGACCCTGAACCTGCAACGGTGCAAACCGTCGAGTCCACTATGACAGGTATGTACGATGCTTTATTTGATGACACCGAGTTCAATTCCATGAACTCGATCATCTACATCGGCAATGCGGCCGTGACCTATGCCCATGCGGCTGGTTATGAGTCAACCGTCGATGATGAATACTATTGGAGGGCCTACCAATGCTTAGGCGATGGCTCTGTGATGCCTTATATGACACAACCTACTGCCAACCAGGTGAGTCACGATCCCACCTTGGGCATCGGAGTAAACACCTTTACTGTCAGTGCCGATCCCGGTTCGTATGTGTCCATCACTAAAGATGATGAAATCCTAGGCGTGGCGCAAGTTGGGCCGGAAGGCAGTGTTAATGTGCCCATCACCCCTGTCACAACCGCTGGCGACGTAATGATTGTGGTCACCCGCAACCAACGTCAGCCTTACATTCAGATGATACAAGCTGTCGCAATAGATGGGCCCTATATCACCGTTGACAGCTACACACCCACTGCAACCCATGTAGGCGATGAAACCAATCTTAGCATTGTCTTCAAGAATGTGGGCAGCAATCCTTGCTCAGGCACCACCGCCGTTACTCTGACTTCCAACGATGCCAACTTCATTGTCAATACCAAGACCTTTAATACCTTGGCTGCTGGCGCAACCACAACGGTGAGCGGCTTCCGTTTCTACGTTAATGCAGGTGTAGCCGAAGGTACCGCAATTACCCTTCACTATAGTGCTGTCAACGGCAGTAACACATGGGAAGGTGACCTGGCAATTATCGTAGGTGAAGCCGAATTGGAATACAAAAACATGGCTTGGGATGGCGGTTTCATTCCTGGAGAAACTTTAACATTGACCGCTAGGTTCTTGAATACAGGACACTACCAAGCTACCAACGCGATTGCCACAATGAGCACAACCAGTAGTTACGTGACCATAAATAACCCAACCATTTCAATTGGTACCATTCCTGCAGAAGGGGAGGTGTCCTGCGCATTCAATGTTACCATCGCGGCCGACTGCCCTGAGAGTGAGGAAATCCCCGTCACCTTCACATTGACCGCTGATGGAGGTTTCAGCGCACAGGGCACTGAGACATTGAAAAACACCTGTAGCGTCATCTTCGCCCTCAGCGACAGCTATGGCGATGGCTGGAATGGTGCCAAACTCACCGTCAGCTTCGATGATAGCACCGCCTCGCAAGACCTTACCATCGCTTCGGGCAATAATTCAGCCATCTATACCTTGGAAATTCACAATGGCACTCACATAACTCTGACCTGGACCAAAGGCAGCTACGACCAAGAGTGTTCCTTCGTGGTAAGCTATGGTGGCGATGCTATCATCTTCCAACAAGGAGCCAGTCCCGCTGCCGGTATGCTCTTCGAGTTCGATTGTCACTGTGGTGCTGCAACCGCCATTTTCAACATTTCCGCCACGTCAAACAACACCGCCCACGGCACGGTCAGTGGCGGGGGAGAGTTCGGTTTTGGAGAATACTGCACCCTGACTGCCACACCAGCAAACGGTTACTTCTTCACGGGTTGGACCGAAAACGGAGTGTTGGTGTCAACCTCCAATCCTTTTACCTTCCCTGTCGACAACAACCACCAATTTGAGGCGGGCTTCGGACAAGGACTTGAATTGGGCCAAGATGAAGGCAATCACGACTATCTCCCTTGTTATAGCTTCTACGAATATGCGCTGTCACAACAAATCTACACTGCTGAAGAAATCGGGTCGGCCTGTACCATTACCAGTATCTCCTTCTTCAATAAAGCAAACACGGAACGCACTCGCAACTTCGACCTCTATCTGAAACACACAGACAAATCCGCTTTCAGCAGCAAAACCGATTGGATTACCATGTCATCATCCGACAAGGTGTTTAGCGGCACAGTGACATTGGGCGCGGTAGCCTGGACCACCATTGTGCTTGACACGCCGTTCGAGTATGACGGCTCCTCCAATCTCGTTTTGGTATTTGATGACAACACCAATGGATACGACCACGCTCCTTATATGTCCTGCTCGGTTTACAGTACTGAAGAAAGCCAAGCCCTGTATGCCTATTCCGCAGCAACAAACTACAATCCATTAGCACCGCCAATCACCTCGGAATACAACAGCAATGTGCTGTCAGTGAAGAACCATCTTATCTTGGGCATCGAAACAGATGAACCTCAAGGGCAGCAGCCAGTGACGCTGGTCCAAGGCACGACATGGTGGTCGACCAACCTGGACATCACGCTTGACCAGCTCAAGGCAGCCATCGTGGACGCATTGGGTGCCAATGGCACGGCGATCATCAAGTCGCAGACAACGTCCATCATTTACAGCAACGGGATGTGGATACCCGAAAGCTTGCCATTTGACATTCGTGAGATGTATAAGATCCAGGTCAGTGAGGCCTGCGCAATCACGCTGACAGGCATTCCGGTGAATCCATCCGAGGAAGTGCTCACCATCAACCCTGGCAACAACTGGATTGGATTCACCTCTGGCACGAGCATGACGTTGAACGAGGCCTTCTCTGGTCTCAGCCCGTTGAATGGCGACATCGTGAAGTCGCAGACGGGCAGCTCCGTCTACAATGGCAGCACGTGGATAGGTTCGGTGGAGACCCTCGAACCTGGCCAAGGCTACCTCTACTACTCGAAGGCAACAAGCGTCAAGACGTTCACCTTCTGAAACAAACGACAATAAGTAATAGCTATTTGTCATTCAAAAAGAAACGGCATCGGATGATGTCGTTCCTTTTTTTTTTCGAAAAATCACAAAAAACGTAAAACACATCGAAAAAAAAACTATCTTTGCAAGCTTTATCAGTAATGATTGTCAACAAATTATTGAAATTAACGTTTTTTTAAATTTAAAAGTATGAGGAAATTTTTCTTAGTTGCGATGATGTTGATGCTCAGTGCCAGTGTCATTGCTCAGCAAAGGATTCAACTGCGTTCAGCCGACAAGGCAGAATGCGTGAAGAGTGACATGAGAAGCCTCAAGGCTTCGTTTTCATTTTCCACTATCGAAGCAGAGGATGTGGACACCCAAAGAGGTCAGTTCTCTTGGCTTTCGATGCCTAACACCGTCATTGGCGGCAATGAGGGCGATCCTCAAATTCCCGTCGTGAATGAGCTTATCGCCGTTCCTGTTGGTGCCAACCCCACCATCCGTGTGACAAGCTATAGCTCTACTGACTACAGACTTAGTGATTTGGGCGTCAGTACCTTGATTCCCCGTCAGCCCTCATTGAGGAAAGACAAGAGACCTGAGGATGTGCCTTTCGTTTACAACGCCAACGCCTACCAAACTCGTGGCATGCGTTCTGAACCCCAAGCCTCCGTTAGAGTGGTGGGTACCATGCGTGGTGTCCAATTGGGTAAGATGACCATCGAACCTGTGAGCTACGACCCCGTCAACAACACCCTCCGCGTGTTCAACGACATCGAGGTGGAAGTGAGCTTCGACGGTGCCGATGCCGTGGCCACCGAAAAACTGTTGGTTGACACCTACAGCCCTTATTTCAATGTGGTCTATAAGCAGCTGTTTAACGACAGGATGCTCAGGGATGCCTATTCTGCACACCCCGATCTTTACACTACCCCTGTGAAGATGTTGGTTGTGACCACTTCGACCTATGCCAACAGCGATGCTTTCAACACGTGGAAGACATGGAAGATCCAGAAAGGTATTGATGTGGATGTGTTGACTGTGGCTGCCAGCGCTACCGCCTCCACCATCAAGACTCAGATTTATTCCAAATACAACTCCAATCACCCGTCCTTCCTGGTCATCGTGGGAGATGAGACGGTTGTGACGTATTACTCCCTATTTGATTATAGCAGCAACTATGGTACTGCAGCTACCGATTTGGAGTACGCCTCCGTCGATGGCGACGTTTATCACGACATGTTCCTCAGCCGTATCCCAGTGTCGTCCACCACGGAACTGAGCAACTATGTCAACAAGGCCTTGACTTACGAGAAATATACCATGTCTGACCCGAGCTACCTGAGCAATGTGCTGCTCATCGCCGGTGCCGATGACACTTGGGCTCCGAGAGTGGGCAGACCCACCATCAACTATGCTGCCAACAACTACTTCAACACCTCGAATGGTTTCACCAATGTGTATAAGTATGTGACCAGCACCTACACTGGATGCTATGACTACCTGAATTCAGGAGTCGGTTTTGTCAACTACACTGCCCACGGCGACATTCAAATGTGGTATAGCCCTCAACTTACCAACACCAATGTCAATGCTTTGACCAATAACGACAAGTATTTCTGGGCCATGGGCAACTGCTGCTTGACCTGCAACTTCAAAAACGAACAAAACAGCCAAGTGTGCTTCGGAGAGACCATGATCCGTGCCGCCAACAAGGCTGCCTTCGGTTACATTGGATCTGTTCCAGAATCCTACTGGTATGAAGACTATTACTTTGGCGTGGGTGCCACCAGCACCATGAGTTCAACGCCATCCATGTCACAGACCACTTTAGGCGTTTACGACATGATGTTTGACGATACGGGCTTCAACACCTTGAACGCTGTTCCTTTTGCCGGCAATGTGGCTGTCACTTATGCCCATGCCAACAGCTACACTAGTAGCGTCTCCGATGAATACTACTGGAGAGCGTACCAATGTTTTGGCGACGGTTCCATCATGCCTTATCATACGCAACCTGCCGCCAACAATGTGAGCCACGCCAGCACTATTAACATTGGTGCCACCACCTTCACTGTGAGCGCCGTTGCAGGTTCATACGTTGCCATCACCAAGAACAACGTAATTCTCGGTGTCGCAGAAGTGCCTTCATCAGGTACCGTCAATGTGCCGATTTCAGGCCTCACCTCGGCAGGCGATGTGATGATTGTCGTCACCCGCCAGCAACGCCAGCCTTATATCACGACTATCCAGGCTATTTCAGCAAGTGGTCCCTACATCAGCTTGGACAGCTATACGCCTAATGCCGCTTTGGTTGGCCAAAGCACCGGCTTGAGCATGACCTTCAAGAACGTGGGTACCGCAGCCACATCGGGCACGACCACGGTGACCTTGTCGACCACGGACACTCATGTGACCATCAACAACGGCACCAGGACCTTCGGCAGCTTGGCAGCCGATGCGACCACGACGGTGAGCGGTTTCAGCTTCACGCTCAACAATGGCGTGACCCTGGGCAGCAACGTCACGCTGCACTACAGGGCCGTCAACGGCAGCAACACGTGGGAAGGCGACTTCGGCATCACACCCGACCAGGTCTTCACGGTGGGAGTCTCGTCCAACAACGCCAGCTATGGTTCCGTCAGCGGCGGCGGCCAATACCACTACGGCGCATCATGCACCGTGACGGCCACACCTGCGGACGGCTACATGTTCACCAGCTGGACTCAAAACGGCAGTGTGGTCTCGACCACCGCGCAATACGTCTTCCCCGTGAGCAGCGATGTGGACCTGGTGGCCAACTTCGCATCGGGTGTCATGATTGGCGACGGCAGCTCGTCATCGAACGAGTTCCTGCCGACCTACAACTATTACAAGTACTCACTCACCGAACAGATTTACACTTCCGCCGAATTGGGCGGAGCAGGCACCATCACCAGCATCGCTTTCTACAACGAGGGTGCAGAGAAGACCCGCACCTTGGACTTCTACCTGAAGGCGACGACGAAGAGCAGCTTCTCCAGCGGCACCGATTGGATTTCGGTTTCCTCCGGCGACAAGGTGTTCAGCGGCAGCGTCACCATGACGCCTGACGAATGGACGACCATTACGCTTAGCACGCCGTTCATCTATGACGGCACCTCCAATGTGGTCCTTGTCACGGATGACAACAGTGGCGCTTATACGAACTCTCCCCACATGGCCTGCCGTGTGTTCACAGCCAACAGCCAAGCCATCTATGTCTATAGTGACAATACGAACTACAGCCCCGTCAGCCCGTCATCCTACAGTGGCACGGTGCTTTCGGTGAAGAACCAGGTTGTCCTCACCAAGGAGCCCATCTCCGGGGAGCCTGTCAACATCACGGTGAGTGCGAACCCGTCACAGGCAGCCACGGTGAGCGGCGGCGGCGAATACCCGTTCGGCCAGACCTGCACGGTGAGTGCAACGCCTAACGCAGGCTATACCTTCACCGGCTGGACCGAGAACGGGACGGTGGTTTCGGATGAGTTGTCCTACAGCTTCACGGCAATGTCCGACAGGAACCTGGTGGCCAACTTCATCCAGGCCGTTGAGATCGGCACAGCCACTGCGACCAACAACTATTTGCCTACGTATAACTACTACAACTATTCGTTCACCGAGCAGATCTACACCGCGCAGGAGATCGGCACGGCGGGTACCATCAACAGCATAGCCTTCTATAACGGAGGGACGGTAAAGACCCGCACGATAGACCTCTACGTGAAGGCCACCACCAAGAGCGCCTTCTCGAGCAAGACGGACTGGGTGTCGATGTCATCATCCGACAAGGTGTTTACTGGTAGTGTCACCTTTACGGCAGGTGCATGGACCTTCATCAATTTCACCACTCCGTTTGAATATGATGGGGCCTCGAACATCATCATTGCCGTTGACGACAACACAGGGACTTATACCTCATCGCCTCACATGGCATGCCAGGTCTTCAATGCTTCCAGCCAAGCCATTTACATCTACTCGGACGGCACCAACTACAGCCCGTCGTCGCCTGCGACATCACAGAGTTCAGGTGGTTATGATATGCTCTCGGTGAAGAACCACATCCTCATGGGCATTGAAGCCGCTGCAGCCGGCAGCTATGACGTCGTCGTCAGTGCCAATCCGGCCAACGGTGGTGTCGTCACAGGCACGGACACCTATGACGCTGGCGCTACGGCCACTTTGACCGCCACTGCCAACGAGGGCTACACATTCACCAACTGGACGAAGGGCGGCACTGTCGTGAGTACCAACGCCACCTACAACTTCACCGTGAGCGCTGCTACTGCGGGCGAATACGTGGCCAACTTCACGCTGAACAGTTACACGATTACGGCTACAGCCAACCCTGCCGAATACGGCACCGTCACCGTTGGCATCCGTAGCAGGGACGACCTTGTCTATGACTTCGAGGACGGCTGGCAAGGCTGGACGACCTTCCAAGGCACCACCACCTCGCCTCACAGCTGGATGCATAACACGGAATACCCAACATCCAACAATGACTTCACCACCGGCTACGGCTACAACAACTCCGACGGGTTCATGCTCTCCGAGTCCTATATCTCCGGCACATCAAGCGGCACTGGCACCGCCGTCACTCCCGACAACTACCTCGTTTCTCCGCAAGTTCGCTTGGGCGGAAGCGTCTCCTTCTATGCAGGCGGTAGGAACACCAGCTATTGTGCTGAGAAGTTCACCGTGATGGTATCGACGACAGGCAACACTGACGCTGCGAGCTTCACGACTGTAGGGACATGGACGTTGTCTTTGTCCGCAGCTGGATACAACGACACGCCATATACCGTTGACCTCAGCGCATACAGCGGCATGGGCTACATCGCCATCCGCCACTACGATTGCTACGACCAATGGTTCCTGGCCGTTGACGATGTCACCATCGCGGAAGGTCCGGACAATTCCACAGGCAGCGGCACCTTCAACCATGGCGAGGCCTGCGTTGTGACGGCCACGCCTAACGCGGGGTACTATTTCGCGAACTGGACAGAGGACGGTGTCGTGGTGTCGACGGACGCCGACTACGGCTTCACGGTGACGGCCGACCGCAGCTTGGTGGCCAACTTCACACAGGAGCCGCCCCAGCAGACGGTCAGCCTTGCCGCCGGCCTGAACTGGTGGTCTACGAACCTCGACATCACGCTTGCCGACCTGAAGTCGGCCGTCGAGGCCGCCTTGGGTAGCAACGGCACGGCGATAATCAAGTCGCAGAGCACATCCATCGTCTACAGCAACGGGATGTGGATACCCGAGACCATGGCCTTCGACATCCGAGAGATGTACAAGGTCCAGGTCAGTGAAGCCTGCGAGATCACTCTGGCAGGTGTTCCGGTCAACACGTCCGAGGAAGTGCTCACCATCAACCCGGGCAACAACTGGATCGGATTCCCGTCCGGCACGAGCATGACGTTGGGCGCAGCCTTCGCCGGCCTCAACCCGGTGGACGGCGATGTGGTGAAGTCGCAGACGGGCAGCTCGGTGTACAATGACGGCAATTGGGTAGGTACGGTGGGAACCCTCGAACCTGGCCAAGGCTACCTCTATTACTCGAAGGCGACGAGCGTCAAGACGTTCACCTTCGGAATGAACGCAAAATAATTCAGATTACAACTAAGACGCGAGACTGAGGGACTACAATGACTTGTGACCGTGACTATGACGGCTCTAGCGGAAGCAAAGACTGTCATAGTCATGGTTACGGTCATAGTCAAAGAATCCCGAAGTCTCGAAGTCAAAGATGATAAATGATAATACTCCTTAATTGATTATAAACACCATTACAATGAAAAAAAGTATTGTGTTATTCCTACTTTTGGCCATTGGTATGGCCGGTTTTGCCCAATTGCAAACCGCGCCACAGTGGACTAGAGTACTCAGCGACCGACCTGAGACATTCCGCACGCAGCTCATCTCCTCATCGGAGAACAGCATCAAAGTGAATGTCCAGGTCCCTGGTTTCTACACGACCAATGTGACAACCCCAAGGGGAGAGGCCAAGATTATCTCCATGCCCAAGGCAGTTAGCACTGCACAGGCAGGCGAGCCTAACGTGCCCATGACGGGTATTCCCGCCATTATTGGCGACCGTGCCCGTATGAACATCCGCGTCCTCGAGGCCCAATACATGGACTTCGAAGGCATCGAAGTGGCTCCCTCGAAGGGCGACTTCCCGCGTACCATCGATCCCGCCACGGTGCCTTATACCTACGGCGAGTGCTACAGCCAGGATGCTTTCTTCCCGGCCAACAACGTGGGCCTTTATGAACCTTACATCGTCCGTGATTTCCGTGGCCAAAACATGGTGGTCTATCCTTACGCCTACAATCCTGTTACGAAGACCTTGCGTGTCTACTACGATATGACAATTGAGATGTACAAGATGGACAATAACGGCGAGAATGCCATGGCTCCTCGCCGCAGCAACACCATCAAGATGGATCAAGACTTCAAGAGCCTCTATCAGCGTCACTTCATCAACTATCAAGCCGCGTTGAACCGTTACACACCTGTAGATGAGGAAGGCGACTTGCTCATCATTTGCTACGACAGCTTCATCAGCTCGATGACCGATTTCGTGAACTGGAAAAAGACCCGCGGCATCAACACCACCATCGTGGGCACCACCACCGCAGGCACCACCTACACGGCCATTCAGAACTATATCCAGAACCAATATAACGCCAACAACAACCTTACCCACGTGTTGCTCGTCGGCGATGTGGGCCAGATTCCAGGATATCCTTTTTCAGATGGAGGTTCAAGTTGGTCAGGCAAGGGCGACAACCAATACGGACAGATTGTGGGTAGCGACATTTACAACGATGTCATTATCGGACGTTTCTCTGCCAGCAGTGCCGCCCAAGTGACTACTCAGGTTAACCGCACCATCACCTATGAAAGAGACCTCACCACCAGTGCTACATGGTGCCAGAATGGTTTGGGAATCAGCGCTTCAGCAGGCAGTGGCGGTCACTACAGCGAGGATGACTATCAACATGTCGAAAATCTCCGCACCGACCTTTTGAATTATGGTTATAACACCGTCTATCAAGACTATGCCAGTTTGACTGGAAGTGGCTATCCGTCATCATCAACAACAACCATCAGCAACCATATCAATAGTGGTGTCGGTATCATCAACTACTGCAACCATGGTGAAGAGACAGGATGGCAGTCGCACTATTACATGAATTCCAACGTCAATGCCTTGACCAACAACAACAAGCTGCCTTTCATCTTCTCGGTGGCCTGTTTGGTAGGTAAATATGACTACTCCAGTGGCGACTGCTTCGCTGAGACATGGATGCATGCCACCAATTCCAACACTCCGACCGGTGCCATTGGCGGTGCGTTCTCCTATATCTCACAACCTTGGATTCCGCCTATGTGGGCTCAAGACGAGTTTGTCGACATTCTTGTGGAAAGTTACAGCAATAACATCAAACGCTCTCTGGGTGGAGCTGCCATCAATGGTATGTTGAGTATCTTCGACCATTATAGCACCACTGAGACTTCGGCTGTCGGCTGCTACAAAGCCTGGGTTGTATATGGCGACCCTACCTTGATGATGCGTACCAAGACCCCGCAGGCCATGACCGTGACGCATACAGGCAACATTATCCTTGGTTCCTCAACATACGCGGTCAATGTGAGCAACGGCAACGGCGCTGTGGCCACCATCACCGATGCTAACCACAACATCTTGGGCAAGGCCACGGTGAGCAACGGCACAGCCAATATTGCCATCAGCGGCAACTTGACTCCTAACAGCGAGCTCACACTTTGCGTGTTCGGATATAATAAGGTGACCTATTTGGGAACTATCACTGTTATTGCCACTGGTGAGCAATACACCATTTCGGCCAATGTTAATCCAACAGCCGCTGGTTCAGTCAGTGGTGCAGGCACCTATTATGAGAACAGCAACTGCACTTTGACAGCCACAGCAAATACAGGCTATGGCTTCACCAACTGGACGCAGAATGGCTCTCAGGTCTCCACCAACCCGAGCTATACCTTTACTGTGACAGGCAATGCCACATATACGGCCAACTTCCATCAGTTGCAGCAGCATCACATCACCTATACTGCCCAGCAGAGCCACGGCACGATTGGCGTGAGCCAGACAGAGGCCTATATGGGCGACGTAATTACTTTGACGGCGACGCCAGACCCCGGCTATTCCATAGACCATTGGACGGTGACCGCTGGCGGGGAGACTATTTCTGTTGAAAACAGCCAGTTCACCATGCCCGACAGCGATGTGACGGTCAGCGCCACGTTCAAGTCCGAACCGTTGACGGTTGCCGATGGCACAGGGACAAATTCTGAGATTCCTTTCTATGGATTGTATGCAGACGACAACTATCAGCACACACAGACCATCTATCCGTCAAGCATGTTGGCGAATATGCAAGGATGCCAGATAACCAAACTGACCTATTATCTGAGCTCTTCTGTTACTAAGTCATTTGGCTCAACATTCCAGGTAAGACTTGGAACGACGACCAATAGTGCATTTAGCAGCGGTACCGTTAATTACATTTCCATGAATGGTGCTGCGGTTTACTCAGGCATCCTCTCTGTCAGCGGTACGACAGTGGAGTTTGATTTTAGCGACAATCCTTACCTTTATTCTGGAGGCAACTTGGTTGTCGACGTTAGAATAACGGCACTTGGCTCTGGCTATCAGTCGATGAGTTTCTATGGCGAAAGCGGAAGCACCTACTATTCGGTTAAGAGTAGAAGCACTAGTTCCCTGCCTACCACTTCGGGTACAGGCGCCTCTTTCATGCCTAAGACCACATTCGCATTTACAGCACCAACAACAGACCCCTACATCAGCCTTGCCCCCAACGCCGCAACGATACTCACCGGTTTCACACAGACCCTTACGGCTACCTGCGGAAACGTGAGCGGAACGCCCAACATCACCTACACATCAAGCAATAGCAACGTGGCTACAGTGGTCGGGAATGGCACAACGGCTACAGTTACAGCTGTCGCCCCAGGTACGGCAACCATTACAGCCACGATGACTTACAACGGGACAACCTACACAGCGACATGCGCAATAACAGTTGCAGACCCGTCTTATTGTGAACCGTCGTTCAGTAACCCAAGTGACGACTACATCAAACAATTCGTTACTACTGGCGGTGTTACCAACATCAGCAATACTTCCACCTATGAAACGGGCGGCTATAGTGACTTCTACAGTACCCAATCCGCTTCGATAGCTGTAGGCGAGACATTGAGTTGCACGGTAACTCCTAGCTCAACTTCGTGGAAATACGGTCATGCCATCTGGGTCGACTGGAACAAGGATTATGAGTTCACCTCCGATGAAAGGGTAGCTTATTCGAGTTCCGCGGCATCGGGCAATTGGACGGGTTCATTCGCAGTACCTGCCAATACCAACGGAGGCGACTACCGCATGCGTGTCATACATTATTATAATCAGGCTTCTCCAAGTGATCCATGTGTAAGTGGTCAATATGGTGAAGCTGAAGACTACAAACTGACTGTAATTGCCGCTTCTACCGAACCCGTTGCGATCACGGTCAGCGCCAATCCTGCAGAGGGAGGTACTGTCACGGGTGCAGGCACCTACGAGCCAGGCGCCACCGTCACCTTGACCGCCACCGCCAATGAGGGCTATACCTTCACTAACTGGACTAAAAACGGCGTGGTGATGAGCACCAACGCCACCTACAGCTTCACTGTTTCCACTGCTGCCGCATACGTGGCCAACTTCACGCTGAACAGCTATACGATCACGGCCACTGCCAATCCTACCGAAGGCGGTATCATCACCATTGGCGCTCGCAACAGGGAAGACCTCGTTTATGACTTTGAAGATGGCACCACACAAGGTTGGACCATCCTTCAAGGCTCCAGCAGCACTTCATCGCACAACTGGATGCATGTCAATGATTATGTACGTCCTTCCTATGCTACCTCTAGCTATGGTCACGGCTCCTCGGATGGTTGGATGCTTTCCGAATCTTATATCTCTACTTCCGCGAGCGGTGGTGGCACTGCAGTCACTCCTGACAACTATCTCGTTTCACCTCAAGTGCGTTTGGGCGGTAGCATCAACTTCTGGGTTACCAACGGCAACTCCAGCTATGGTGCAGAGCATTTCGCTGTTCTCGTTTCCACAAATGGCAACACCAGTACCAGCGACTTTACTCAACTCCAAGAATGGACTTTGTCATCCAAAGGTACAAGAACTGGTGGAACACGTGCCTTCACCGACGGCACCTGGTATGAATACACCGTTGACTTGAGCGCCTACAGCGGCATGGGCTATGTGGCCATCCGCCACTTCGACTGCTACGACCAATGGATCCTTGCCCTTGATGACATCACCATCGTGGAAGGACCGGACAATTCCACGGGCAGCGGCAACTTCAACTACGGCGAAACCTGCGTTGTGACGGCCACGCCTAACGCGGGGTACTATTTCGCGAACTGGACAGAGGACGGTGTCGTGGTGTCGACGGACGCCGACTACGGCTTCACGGTGACGGCCGACCGCAGCCTGGTGGCCAACTTCACACAGGAGCCGCCGCAGCAGACGGTCAGCCTTGCAGCCGGCCTGAACTGGTGGTCTACGAACCTCGACATCACGCTTGACGACCTGAAGTCGGCCATCGAGGCCGCCTTGGGTAGCAACGGCACGGCGATAATCAAGTCGCAGAGCACATCCATCGTCTACAGCAACGGCATGTGGATACCCGAGACCATGGCATTCGACATCCGAGAGATGTACAAGGTCCAGGTCAGTGAAGCCTGCGAGATAACACTGTCAGGTGTTCCGGTCAACACGTCCGCGGAAGTGCTCACCATCAACCCGGGCAACAACTGGATCGGATTCCCGTCCGGCACGAGCATGACGTTGGGCGCAGCCTTCGCCGGCCTCAACCCGGTGGACGGCGATGTGGTGAAGTCTCAGACGGGCAGCTCGGTATACAATGACGGCAATTGGGTAGGTACGATGGGAACCCTCGAACCTGGCCAAGGCTACCTCTACTACTCGAAGGCGACGAGCGTCAAGACGTTCACCTTCGGAATGAACGCTAAATAATTGAAAAATGCTTATTGAATAAAAAAAAGAAAAAAGAAAAACGTTGTAAGAAAGTTTTTTGTACTTTTGCAGCAATATAATAAACCACAAAAATTACTACTAAGATGAAAAAAGTTTTAATTACATTGATTGTAGCATTCGCTTTCTGCGGATCGATCTTTGCACAACAGTATGAATCGCATTGGCCGGATTTTAATATGTATGCCTATGAAGACCATACTGATCTTTTCGCCCGTGTTCAAATTGACGGCGACTTCGTTGGAATAGACAACTATGAAGCCTTGGAGGTGGCTGCTTTTGTCGATGGCGAACTGAGAGGCGCTACTTTTATGTCAAGTAATTCAGCGCTGAGTGACCCCGTTTATGTCATGGCTCGCGTCTATGTTAATTATAGACCAGATATAAATAAAGTGGCCACTTTCAAACTGTACGACCATGCCAGTGGCTACGAATATGAAGTATATACCAGCGATCGTGTTATTGAAGCTGTGCCAGAGAATATGTTTGAATATCAGGATATTAATAACCCTGTGATTCTTTCCTTCTTCCACTCTTATACCAAGGAGATTATTCCTTACACTGACAATGGTGGCTACTACTTCATCGCTTCACCCATTGGAGAAGTCCAAGCCAAGAATGTGGAAAACTTGATGAGCAACAACTACGACTTCTATTCCTTCGATCAGGAACAGGATCTGGAATGGATTAACCATAGGGGAGCTGAGACTTACGCTCTTCAGCCTGGCATGGGTTACCTCTATGCCAATAGCGGAGATGGTACCGAAAATCCTGTTGTCCTCACCTTCATTGGTGCTCCATACGATGGTAACGGTGAAGTGACCTTGGTCAAGAAGACTGGTGGCAACGTAGAGTTCTCAGGCTGGAATCTTGTGGGTAATCCTTTTGCCGAGAAAGCTTATATCACCAAGTCATTCTATACCTTGAATGGAACTGGTTCGGAAGTGGTTGCTGGCGAAGGCAATGAAGTTGGTGCTATGGAAGGCATCTTTGTTGTCGCTGAAAACGATGGTGAAACGATGACTTTCAGTACCGAGTCTAACCCAGGCAAGGGGCAAATCGTTCTCAATGTCAACCAAGACCGTAGCGATGTCATCGACCGCGCTATTGTTCGCTTTGGTGGTGACAAGTTGCCTAAGTTTATGCTGAATCCGAACAACACCAAGATGTACATCACTAAAGATAATAACGACTACGCAGTGGTGAACGGCAGCAATAATGGTAAGCTTCCCGTAAGCTTCATACCTGCTCAAGATGGCAGATACACCATCAACGTCAATGTTGAGGATGCGACAGTGAGATATCTGCACCTGATTGACAGAATGACTGGCATGGACACCGACCTGCTGGTCACACCGAGCTACAGCTTTGATGCCAAGACAATTGAAAAACCCAACCGTTTCGTATTGGTGTTCAGAAGAGGTATCAGCCTTGTCAAGGATCTGTCAGTTTTGGGCAATAACAATGGTTTCGGTTTCTTCAGCAATGGCAATTGGATCATCAACAACGAAGGTGATGCCATTCTCCAAGTGGTTGATGTCAATGGCCAAATCTTGAGTAGCGAAGAGATCAATGGTAGTGTCAGCAAGCATATTGAAGCCGCTCCTGGTGTCTACATGCTTCGCCTCATCAATGGCAAGGACATGAAGGTCCAGAAGATTGTGGTTGAATAAAGAAACACGAACTTAAACAAAAAAAATCCTCATCGAAAGATGGGGATTTTTTTGACTTATAGGTCATTTTGCAGGCTGTGACATGTGCTGAAGCCCAATGGATAAAGGCGATTCCAGCGATTGAAACGTTTCAGGGGCAAAATTGAGGTTCAAAACCTGCCAATGGGTCAAGTTGCAGGCTGCGACACAT
>JAFRRE010000154.1 GCA_017428285.1 Bacteroidales bacterium
AGCGCCGAGACCAGGAAGATGAAAGCGATGATGCCGACAAGCACCCAACGGGTTTGCGGCACCATAAGGCTGGCGACTGGCACGCCCAACAGCGACTCGATGACCCCGCTGAAAGCCCAAATCAGCAAGGCCGCCACTGCCAACGAAGCCAACAGGTTCAAGGCTGTCTCCTTGATGAGCATCCAGTAGATGCTTCCCGAGCTGGCGCCGTAGCACTTCCTGACACCCATTTCTTTGGAGCGGCGCACCACATCCGAAACGGCCATCAGCAGGTAGTTGAGCACCGAGACCAAAAGCAGCAAAGCCGCCACCACCGAAAGAATCAACACATAGTTTTTGATAGTAGGCTCATGACGATGCATGGTGGCAAGAGGGGTCAGCGTGTACCAAATCGTGGAGCCGTCACGTTCCAATTCCTCCAAAGGCTGGTGCGCCTCCTGCATCTTACGGATGGCATCTTTCAAGCCGTTGGGATCCACATTGGGCGCCAGCCTGACAAAGCCGCGATAACGGTCGTTGCCCAGCCAGTTGTTGATGCTCCACTCGCCAAACGCAGCGATGGTCGTTACAATGTCGCATTGCACGCTGCCGTTCTTCGGGAAATCCTCAAAAACACCCACCACGGTCAGTCTTGTTTTCGGCCCCCATGCTTCAGTATAGATTTGTTTGCCGATGGCTTCATTCACGCCGCCCAATTTCTCCGCAAAGCTGCGACTGATAGCGATGTCGCCATTGTATTCATGCAAGGCCTGCATCGGGTCGCCCGCGAGGAAATCACGGTTGAAAAAGTCGAAAAAGCAGGTGTCGGCGCCGATACACAGGCCCGTGATGAGGTTGTCGTTTTCATCATAAAGGTTGCCGCTAATCAAATTGGAATAACGCGTAGCGGCTTCCACGCCAGGAACTTCTGCCTTGAAACCCGGCGCAATGCCTCCTGAAGTGCCCCAATAGTCGTCGGGGTCGCCACCCTCTTGGAAGATGATGTTTTCCGTAATCATATAGATGCGGTCCACATCCTTGTAGAAACTGTCGTAGGAAAGCTCGAAGCACACCTTGGCAATCAGCACGATGCCAATGGCGAGACCTATGCCTAACGATAGGATTTTGATGAGTTTGTCGGAGATGCTATTCATGGTTGAAATCTTTAGATTCGACGTAGTCAATTGTTGATTTGCAGGCATACATAGTACCAAACTTGCAAGTCAATAATAATCAACAAACTACAAATATAACCATTTTACAAGCTGTAAAGTAATTTTACAGTGGTGTAAAGAAACTTTACAGTACAGATTCATCGTGCCAAATTGAGTTTTTTCCAAAACCAATCAATTTTGGCAACTTTGGAAAAAACTCGATGCGTTTTCATGAAGTTTCAAAAAAGAGAATGGATTATCTTTACAAAAACAGGTCGTCCATTGTTAATGTGGCGACAAAAGTGGAAGAATGAATGCCATTCTTAAGGCCATAGGTCGTTACAAGTGTTGGCCACAAAGCCTCCTTAACTCCCGTTTCCGTGCGGAACTTTGCGACCCTACTGCGCAATTTTTCGTCTTCCTCCTTATTCAACATGTATTCCGCCTCGCTAAATTTCATCTCAAAAATGTTGATGATTCCGTCCGCGCGTTCCAAAACCATGTCTATCTGTGCCTTGGGGTTTATGCTCTTGCTTCGCCATGAGTAGAACTTGGTGGAGATACGATCAATCCGCAATGCTTGTTTGATTTGGGCAACGTGTGCCATGCACAACCGCTCAAAGCTCAAACCAAGCCAGATGTTCACTTCCAATGTCCCGATATGGTTGCTCCAATAGCCAGTTTCAGTCTCGGCTTTGGCGACAAACGTCAGGTAAAACAGCGAATAGAAATCCGTCAATTGATAGATGGCTGAGTTCTTCTTTACATTTTTCTCCCTCACCACACATTTGCGGATAATGTCGCAATTGACAAGGTCTTCCAACTTCTTGCTCAAAGAGCCGCTCGAGTCTTTGCCTAGCACCCTGCTCAATTCATTACGTGTCAATCCCGAACGCACTTTCGAGAGTGCCGAAACGATGGCGGTATATGAGTCGGGTGACTTGAACAATGTTCTGTAAAGCCGCTTGTATTCCCTTCGCAGTTCCTCGTCCTCGCTGAAGAACAAACGGTCGATGTTTATGGCAAAGCTTTCTTCCCGATTGAGCAGACTCAGGTAGTAAGGTATGCCACCGAGAGCCATATAAGCCTGCATTACAGATAATCGTTCCCATTTGAAGCCTCGACTTTTCAAATAGCGTTCTGTTTCGCGCAATGTGAAAGGTCTCAAGTGCATCTCGTGGGTGATTCGGTCGTGCAAACCGCCTTTGTCATCCACAATATGGCGAATCATCCATGAAGTGGCCGAGCCGCACACAATCAGCGTCAGGTTGTCTTGAAGCGAGGCCCAACTGTTCCAAAAATAACCCAATGCCCTAATAAAGCCCGAGCGTTGCGTATCCATAGAAGGCAATTCATCGAAAAAAACGATGCAGCGTTGCTTCAGCACGACTTTCTTCTTCAAAAACACTTTCAGAACCCGAAACGCCTCCATCCACGTCTTCGGCTTTTCAACCAACTCGCCGCTGTACTCCTGCACGGCATCGATGAACGCCTCCATCTGCTCATCCATGGAGCCGTCAAGGACACCTGTCATGGAAAAAACCATCTTCCCAGCAAACAATCGATTGACAAGAAACGTCTTTCCGACTCTTCTTCTTCCATAAATCGCGACAAACTCAGGCCGCTCTGATTTGGTGTACTCTTTTAGCAACTTGATTTCCTGTTCTCTACCTATCAGCTTATCCATAATAGTCCTTTGTTGTTTTCACGAACAAAGGTATGAAAATTCCTAGAAACAGAACTGAGTTTTTTCCAAAATCATCATTTTTTTGCAATTTTGGAAAAAACTCAGTGTTTTTCTACTCTTTCTTCAGTGCCCTCACCGGATTCACCCGCGCCACCGAGACGATTTGCCAAAGCACCGAACCGATGGCAATCACAAACGACAGCGCCACCGTGACCACGAAAATCCACGGGTGCAAGTCGATACGGTAGGCGAAGTCTTCCAAGTAACGCTTGCAGAACCACACCGCTACAGGAATGGCAATCACGTTGGCAATCAATATCATAATAATGTATTCCTTCAGGTTGCGTCGGATTTCGCTCTGCATTGTGCCGCCAAACACTTTGCGGATGGCGATGGTCTTCTCGCGCTCGGAAGCAAAATGCGTGCTCATGGCCACGAGGCCAAGCAGCGAAAGGACGACCGAAATCGCCATAATCAGTTCGATGAGCCGCATCTGACGGCGTTGCTTGTCGTATTGCTTGGCAATCACGTTCTCCACAAAATCGTTGTAATCAGGCTCTAAATAGGCGCCAAACACCTTCTCGCAGTGTTTCTTATAAACAGCATCAATGGCGCGTTTTGCCTCGCGATGGTCGCCAACGACATCAATCAACAGATGGGAATCAGGTTTCCAACCGCCGTTGCCAAAGACGATTACATAGTCTTCATCGGTCACATGCAGGGCATCCTGCATCGAGAAATCGGCGAGCACACCGCATACTGGCATACCCATACAACGTTTCTGCCACATCACAATACTGTCGAAGTTGTTCTCGCCATAGGGCAAGCCCGTCACGCCCGCCGCGGTCGTCTCCGTAATCCAGAAACTACGGGCATCTGCGTCCAAAAAACGCTCCTTTACCTCAAAACCCAACATTCGGAAAGCCGCCGTATCGCAGGAGAGCAAAGGCACCATAGCCGTTTTCTCTGGGTCGTGGAGCTTCTTCAAACCGAGTGTCATGCTCCTCACTCCGGGAACGGCATTTGCCGATGCCAAATCCTTCACACAAGGCAAAGCCCTCAACTCTTCCACAAGGGCTTCCTTTTCAGCCGTGTAGTCGAGGTCGGAGCCTAAGAAAAATAGGTTCTCCACATTCAATCCTGTCGAGCGTTCATCCATGTGGTGCATTTGAAGTTCCATCGTCAACACAAGAGCGATGAGCAAGATGGCGATAACGTTTTGCACCACGATGAACACCTTCGAGAGCACGGTACGATTGCGGAAACGGAAAGTGCCACGCACCACGTCAATAGGCTGGGCTTTGGAGATGATGGCGGCTGGTAAGATGCCAGCCAGCAACGACACAACTATCACCATCAGGAGATAGGCAGCGAGGTAAGGCAAAGCAAAGGATATGGTAATCGCCACATCTGACTGCAACAGTCGATTGACCGTCGGGACAATGGCATGGGCTATTGCCAACCCGACGACGAAACTAAACAAGGTAAAGACAAAGGCCTCGCCAAGGAATTTCCAAACGATGTCGGACTTCTGCGCCCCGAGCAGCCGTCGCGAAGCCATCTCCTTGGCACGTTTTCCGACCAACGCGACATTCAGGTTGATGTAATTCAGCAAGGCCGAAATGAGCAGCAACAATCCGATGATGATCATCGTGCGAAGCATGGAACGGTCGCCTTTGTTCAGACCTGTGTAAACCGAGGCGTAGAACAACTCATCGAAACGCACCATCATAAGTCCATCCCAACTCGGACTATTCTCAAACTGCACGTCACAGAGAGCCTGCAATTTCGAGGCCAGCTCTTCTTGATCCACATCGGGTCGCACCTTAATGAAAGTGCCAATGTTAGCCCAATGGTTGAAAGGATTTTCGCGATAACTCTGGATTGCATACGACTGCCCGTGTTCATAATTAAACATCACATCGATATCGGGAAGCAACGAGCTGCCTTTGTCGGCAATGACACCTACAATGTGCAATGTGTCGTCTTGAATGATCAATGGTCGTTCAGCAGACGCTTCATTCAGTTTTTTGGCCAACTTTTCTGAGATGAATGCTGCATTGCGTTCCGAAAGCATTTCAGGACTGCCATCCTTGAACACAACAGGAAAGATGCTGAAGAAATCCACGTCGCAGACAAGCATATTGCCCACAAAGTTTTGTTCACCAAAGTGAATCAATTGGTCTTGCACGAACTGGAAATGCGACACGGTTTCCACCTCGGGCAGTTTGCCGTCGATGACTTCTTTCATTCCGTAACAATTCAGGAAACTTTCACTTTCGCCTACGGCATAAATCCGCTCACGGTCGGGGTTCTCGCGCGTCACGGCGTATTGCTGCACCACATAGCAGAAGCTGATGATGACGAAGGCCAAGGCCACACTCAGCCCCACGAACTCAATGACAGTGTAGAGCTTGTTGTGGGACAGGAATTTCAGGTAGGATTTCATATTGTTGATTGTAGATTGTTTAACTGTTTAATTGTTGAGATTCCGGTTGGAGAGTTCTTATGATTTCCGCTTAGCCTCATTGTTCCAAATACGATGTCCCGCCATAGTAATTAACCACACTATTCTTAATATAGTATTGAAGCCTGGCGTTCAATTGTTCCGCGAGGGCGTTGAGATAGTTGTTTGAAGCCGTCTGGTACTCGATAGATGAAATCAATCCCTGCTCGAAGCGTTTGGTATTCAGTGTGAAGGCCTCTTGCTGCAATTCAGCGCGGGTGTCGGCTTGGCGCAGGGCATCGGCGCTGCCGTCGCGGTCGGCGATGGCGCGGAGTACCTCGGCCTCCACCGTTTGAAGCGTCTGCTCATAATCGGCTTGGGCGCGGTCGTAGGCATTCTTCCGCTTTGCGATGTTGGAATGCTTCGAGAGGCGGTCGAAGATGGGGATGCTCAACGAGAGTTGCACATACTCGCCGCCGTTGTTCTTCAACTGCTCGAGATACGGCGTGGGCACATAGCCCTCCATGCCCGGGTAGGTGAAGTAACTCGACGACCAGCCGCCATAAAGCGAGAGTCGGGGCAACAACTGCCAGCGGGCCGTCTTTAATGCGAGGCGGGCGTTTTTCATCGTGCCTTCAGCCAAAACAACGGCAGGCATGTTGGTTTTGGCGAATTCCACCATTTGAGTAATTTCATCCGTTCGGCTGCCACGGTGTGACAGCCCTACAGCCGTTTCGTTTGTAGGGCTGTCGCATTGCGGCAGCCGCGAAAACGATTCATCAATTTTCAACAGTTTTTCAATCGGCCAAAACATCACATCCTTCAGGGTGACCATGGCATTATTGAGGTTGTTCCGACAGGTGGTCAGTTGGTACTGCCGCTCGGCGAGGTCGCTCTGCATCTGCACCACATCTGCGTGGGATTTCTGTCCCAGTTGTTCCTGCCTTGTGGCGAGTTGCACGGCTTTTTCCGCTGTGGCCACCTGCGCTTGTAAGGCTTTCTCTAGTTCAGTGTAGTAAAGCACGTTGCAGTACGCCTCCATGGTAGCCAGGCAGATCTGGTCTTCGGTTTGTTGCTCCTTGGTCAAACCCATCAGTTGGGCCGTCTTGGTGATTTTCAGGTTGTTGACCGCCTGGAATCCGTTGAAGAGGTTGATGCCAGCCGAGAGACTATAGCCATTGTGGAACGAGGTCGTTCGGATATAGGTGTTGGTCTCGGGGTCGATGCTACGGCCGAAGTTGGAATAGGCATAGGTATTACCATCAATTGTGGGCGTAAAGGCAGCAAGGATGGCGTCGCGCCGGTCGATCTGGGCATCGCGGTTGTCGGCTTGGGCGATACGTATCTTGGTGGAATGCTCCACGGCGTAGCGCATACAATCTTTTAGATTCATTGTGACGGTGTCCTGGGCCTTGACAGCTGTCAAGGCACCAAGGAACGCAACCGTCAATGAAAGAAACTGTTTACTAGTCATCATAACACTTATTTTACTGATGCCTAATGGATTACATTTGACGTGCCAAAAATTTAACTATCTATAAATCAAATATTTAATATTTAATACCAGCGACTGACTGTAACGTTTTTTTACAACGGTGTAAAGAATTTTTACAGTATCACAGATCGATGTGTGTCCGCGACATCATGTTCAACGGTGTTTATTTTATTAATATGAAGATTTTAAAAATATTTCATCAATTTCTTGCATGATGTAAATTAATTTCCATACCTTTGCAGCGAATAATTAATTTACTATGAAGTATTGCGACCCCCGTTATGATGTAACCTTTAAGAAGGTGTTCGCCCAGCACAAGGAACTGATGGTTAGTTTTTTGAACGCGTTGCTTCCGCTAGTGGGCGATCGGCAGATAGAAGCAATTGAATATCTCACTCCGGAGATGATTCCCGAGGTGCCCAATGTGAAGTTTTCCGTCGTGGACGTGCAATGCACCGACAAGGCAGGGCGCAAGTTTCTGGTGGAGATGCAGATGGTCTGGAGCGACGAGTTCCAGTCGCGCGTCCTGTTCAATGCCTCAAAGGCCTACGTCTCACAACTGGAGAAAGGGAAAGGCTACAAGCTGCTTCAGCCGGTCTATTCGCTTAACATCGTCAACGACATCTTCGAGACGGACTTGCCAGCGGATGAGTATTACCATTATTACCAGCTGGTGCATGAACGTCATTCGGAAAAGGTCATCAAGGGCCTGCATATCGCCTTCGTCGAGCTGCCCAAGTTCAAGCCGAGGAGTGCGACAGAGAAACAGATGCTCAACCTATGGCTACGTTTTCTCACCGAGATCAACGAGGGCACGAAGGAGGTACCTAAGGAGTTGTTGGATAACCCGTTGACCCTCAAAGCGGTGAAGCTGATGGAGGAGTCTGGGATGAGCGACAGTGAGCGCTACATGTATGAGAAGAACCTGGACAATGTGCGCATTGAGCAGGCCTTGATGCGGGAATCAAAAGAAAAGGGTCTGGCCGAAGGCGAAAGGATCGGCAGGGTTAAAGGGGAAAAGATTGGTCTGGAAAAAGGGAAAGAGATCGGTCTGGCCGAAGGGAAAGAGATTGGCCTGGCAGAAGGGAAAGAGATTGGCCTGGCAGAAGGGAAAGAGATTGGCCTAGCCAAAGGAAAAGAGATCGGTCTTGCCGAAGGTCTTGAACAGGGCCGGGTCATCGAACGGGAAATGCTTGTTGATCGCATGATGGAGGCTGGTATTGAACCAACGATGATTGATAGAATTGTCCATCGTTAGTCACTTAATCCAGTCTCTCGAAATCCACAATCACACTAAATGGTTTTTCTTCAATCTCTTCAAACACTTCATCGCTGAGGGACAGTTCGATGCTCATATCGGTCTTCGTGAGGGTCTTGATGGAGCCTAATATATCATAGTAATTCTCCGTATTACCGTTGGGGTCATGATCACCCATAACCATGACAAATTGGCCATCTTTTTTGAATTCAAAGGTCAGGTCATCTGAGAACAGCAGGCCCAAACCAATCGTTTCAGACTGCACTCCGTCAGTAGCAGTTAGGGTGGTAACTTTCCATTTGCCATAGATTTGAGGGTCTTGTATTAAACTATTAATTCATTACGTTATAATTCTACTTCAAAAATAAGAAGAATTTTTCATTTATCAAGTAAATAACAAAATATTTCTACTGTTTTGTAGATGTTCTCGTTGATCCCTACATCAATAATCAATGACTTAAAACTTGGTAAATTCTCCAACCTTGAAAAGAAAACGAGCGAGGCGGCTTGATTTTCAAAAAAATTAGTAATTTCGCGTTTGGTACGCGAGCGGCAAGGGCAAGTACGCGAAAAACGCGAGAGGTTGCGCGAAAGCTAAGAACAAACCAAAGACAAGTAATTTATCAACCGGAAACAGTTCGCGCGGAGAGAGCAATTTTTGAGAAAAATAACTTACACGATGAAAGACTACAGCAAGATGAGCGATGATGAGTTTTTCAGGCAGGAGCAAAAACAGAGAATGGTGCCGTTCCCGCCAGAGGAAAACGAGTTCATGGAGATACACCGGGGAAGTACGCCTCTTGGTGGAGACCTGTCAATAGCTCATTTCTTCGTCAGGAACGACCAGCATTGCACACGTGAGAACATGGCCTACATGAACATCCTGATCTACGATAATGACGGCACGTTCGTCAATGCGGTCTATGGCAAGAATCCATACAAGTAGCGTCACCTCTTACATTGATCCCCCTCAATAATCAATGACTTAAAACAAAAAAAATTCGTAATTTTGCGGGTGAAAATTACACAGTATGAAAACAGCCGACGAAATAGCAAATGGTTTTGCAAAGAAAAACGGATTCAACGTCATTGAGCGTGTCGCCGAGAAGGACGGCTGGGTGTACTTTCACCTCAACTGGAAGCCAAGGCCGAAATACACCGGCAACCCGAACGTAATCAAGATCAGCCGCTCGGGCAGGCTCATCTACATAAACAACCTGAAGGAGATTTTCTGGGCCCTGGAACAGGCTAGAGAGGCCTAGCTATTTCCGTCATATACTCTTTCCTCAACATCAGTTTGTCAATCTTCAGAACTTCAAGGTAATCAACGCCGCCGTTCGCATTGATCCCCCTCAATAATCAATGACTTAAAACAAAAATTCGTATTTTTGCAGGTGAAAATTCTACACGGCAATGGAAACACCAAAACAAGTTATCGAAGCATCGAAGGGACTCGGAAAGTGCGTTGAGTACGACCACTCCGCTAACGGCTACGACGTGTATGTCGTTTACACGCCGAGCAAGGCCGATCCGCCTACCCCAACCGGGCTACCGGTAGTAATACTGTTCAAGGACGGCAAGGCGCAGGCCGTCACCGGGGTCAAGGCCCTCGACTGGCTATGACTTCTCGAACCGCTCAACATATTTCGGATTGATGAGCCATTGATCCCCCTCAATAATCAATGACTTAAAACCCAAACGGTCATCCTCTATGTCGTGCTGACGCAATGTCAGGCAAAAGCCCTTTTCAGTTCCTCTGTAAGCTCCATATCGAAGTCGGTGCCGAGGCAGTCGCTTCGTTCCCTAGCTACGCGTTCGCACCGGTTGTATTTCTCGCCGAGGGCGTCAACGCTGCGGCATGTCTCCTTCCATTCCTCCACGAGGCGGTCTGCCTCGTCCTTGGGGATACGGCTGTCGCATTCATCTTTGGCGGGGAAGGCTGGTACAGCTGGCGCTTTCCTGCGCCGTTGTTCTCTGCGGTCGTGGATGATGAACCACACAAGGCAGATCAGACTTACTATGGAACCTTTAAGGAACATTGTTGTCTCTTTTTCTGTAAATTACATGCAAAAATCGTGCTATAATTTCATGCGTTCTATGCTTTGCACCATTTCATTCACTGCCTCTTCGCCGTACTGTTCTGCCATTAGCCTTGCCAGTTGGTTTACCTCATGCCAATAGATTTTGTTGAACCAGCGGTGTTTTTTGCGGTGGCCTTGGCCGTGTGTCTCCGACCAGTCGGCCAGGCTCTGGAGGTCTCCTCTGTTGTCTCGGCTATATCCTTTGCCGACGCCTTCGTCCCAATAATAGCCGTAGAAGAGGAAGGTGAAGGTCACTTTGGCAGTGTCGCCGTTGCTCTCGTTCATCAGGAAGGGGGCTAACGAGTCAAAAGAGTTGATCAGTGCCCCGGTTGATTCTGGTCCGAAGCCGATAGCGCCCATCCTGATCACCCATCGCTGTATGGTGATGCTGGCCCATTCCCGAAGGTCAACGGCGTTATCCATTGTCGGTCTCCTCCGTTTCTGTCACTGTTTCGGGATCCGGATCCGATTCTCTCTCTCGTAATACTGAGAGGTCGGTGTCTTCTTTGAAATAGAGGGTGAATTCGTAGCCGGTGAAGTTTGATCCGGCGTTGCGTACGCCGTAGGGGATATCTTGCCACTCCCATCCGGCCAATTCGTCAAGGCTTCCGTCGGGCAGGTTTTCCTTTATGGTTTTCAGTGCGGTCAGCAGAAGACGCCCCAATGCGAAGCAGTGTTGTTGAATGGTTCGCCGGTCTTCGTCGGCGGCAACCATCTCCATGATCCAGATGCTTTGCGACGTTGTGTGGAACCCGCCGGGGCGGAACGAGAATTTCCCGACCTCGTTGTGTTCCAGGACCACTACCAAGGGCAGGTCCTTGTCATTGATCCCCCTCAATAATCAATGACTTAAAACTTCTCGAGCTGTGTGTTCAACTTGGAGAGGGCATCGCGGGCCTGCTCGTTGTTGACGTATATCTCGGTGGTGAATTGGTCTCTGCTGGGCATAACGAAATGGAGTTTGAGCCAAAAGTAAAGCCCAAACTCCATTGTGAAGTGACAATATTAACGCACCCGGAATCCCTGTTAGTCATGGTGCCTTCTCCATTGGTCCCAGGCGTTGTCGTCGTCGTCCATCCATGACCGGTAGCCAGGATGTCTCTTCTCCCTTATTCTATCCCGAACGGTCAGGAAAAAGAACAATATTACAATAGCGATCCAATACATAATGTTGAGATTTCCTTTCTGCCTGCAAATATAAGCAAAAACCACGCCGGTTCCAAATTTCCGTCCGTTTATTTGCCTCTTCCCTCGGGTGTGCCTACCCTTTTCACCTCGAGGGTGTGGATCATGGATGCGGCGGCGCGTCCGTAGGCCTCGGCCACCAGCTCGCCAAGGCGGTGCCGCTCGTTGGCGAAGATGCGGTAGTACCAGGCGCGCCGTTCGCATTGATCCCCCTCAATAATCAATGACTTAAAACTGTTGATGACAACTTCCAGGTCATCAAGGCTGATTAGGACAAGATTCGTGGAGGGCGCTGGGGTTGGTATTATTTGGTTTTCCATAGCTGTTTAGATTTTGTCTTTTATACCTTTCCTTATCTCCACTACGGTATAGTCTTCGGTGGGTTTGTCGGTACGCTTGAAAACATATCTGCCGCCATTGGAGAATCTAAAGCAGAAACCAGTGCAGTAAGGTCTTCCAGGGAATCCCTTCATGTCGCATTCCGACAAGCACGTCAATACACCGCATCGACGCTCTGCTTTGAAAAGCACGTCGTTGAATTCGACTAAATCGCCATCACGTAAATCGTCTCGTTTTTCGATGGTCTTTACTATTTCCTTTTTCTCTTTTGCCATATTACTTTTTCTTTGTATATAGTTTGTTCATCTTACAGGCCTCGTTTGCAAATTCCTCTACAGCCTGATCAAGGTTTTCAACGTCGGTTCTCATTCTCAGCTTCTCGACGGCCCTTTCGATTTCACACACCGACCTGTCCCTTTGCTCCGATGGGTCGAAGACAATCCGCTTTCCTCCGAACACGGCTTCTACATGATAGAGCATACCTGGGATATGTGAGCATACGATTTTGGCCGGATAAGACACGGGATCGGCGGTTTTTGCGACAAATCCGTCCTTATTTCGCATGGGGACCATTTCCACATCGTACAGCTTCTTCAGCAACACATACGGGACCAGTGAACGGTCCAATACGCAGATCTTCTTTGGATAAGGCTTGTCTTCCGGAACGCCGTGCCAGATGCCTGTCGTTGGGTTCTGAGAGACAAAACCGACCACATAACCGGTCTTTTCGGACTTCACGAAACGAAGCCGCACTTTTATGGGGTTTTCAGCCATTTAATTTTTTGTAAGTTTGACCTTGCAAAGTTATATCAAAAATGCCTTTTTAAACGATGTAAAACACTGATAATCAAATTGATATAACCAACCTGACGTTTAGAAATTTTGGCAATAAAAAACCGCTTGACTTATTAATTCTCAACGATTTGAGAACAATAAACCAAACGGTTGTTCACGTTTAGAAAAAGAGCGTCAATATTTTTCTACTGTATATTTGTTTCTAATACTAAATCGTAGAAATTATTTTGTTTTTGCAAGGTAATATGAGGTTAAATTGGGCATAGGCCCCTAGGTTACTTGATGCCAAAATACCACCAAGGAAAGTTCTTTACGGAACCTGGGTTTTTCACGTCGCCATAAAAAACAATAGAAAACAATAGGCACGGGAGAGAAAACAGCAGCGAGAAGAATCCGGCAACCGTAGGTTCGGAACCTCCGGAGAATAACCCTTCTTTTCGGCCCCACTCGAAGATGATAGCCAGCAATGCAGTTATTGCATTCGCAGAGAACAGGGCAATGTATTGGATGGCGCAAAACTTTCGGATGTTTCCAACGCCAGCGCCCTCGAACGAAATGGCGAACGCAAGCAACACCAGAGGTATCAAGGCAACGCCTATGTTGGTTCCGCTGAACGTTACTCCCCAATAGAGGGCCAAAAGAGCCATTACGATGAAACCGACGGCAATAACAGCGCCGTTCGGCGGCGTGACTCCATCCTTGATTGGGTTCTTCTGTTTCTTGCTAGTCACTTCTTTGCCACACTTCTCTTCGTAGATCAAACGACCAGTGCTTAGCCCATGTTGTGTCATGAAGCTGTTCACTGCATTGGAAACGGCTTCATCGTCAAGGCGAAGTCCATACCGTGAAGCCGCATTCTTGATTCTTGTCTTGCAGAATGACAATGGGAACTGTCTTTCTTTGATATCGGATAAAATCATTTGTTCGTCCATCGCTGTTATCCAAAAGCCCGTATTGCCGTCACTGCTCAACCACATTCCGCTTTTTGGATCGGCATAAGCCGGTATCATGTCGCGACTATACACATCTATGCTCTCACATGGATGCTGCTCTTCAAACGAAGTTCTTAAAAACTCAGGGGAATACGACATGTTTACCTTCTTAGGGAGGTTGATTCTCAGCAATTCAAAGAATGAAGAGTAGGCTCCAGTATAGACATGATACGCCAGGAGCCTTTCGATGGCCGGGTTAAGTATGTATTCCTTTCCATCTATTTCCCAGATCCACTTGTCTCCTTCCGAAACAAGAGCAACTTTCTTCTTTGTTTGTTGGATATACAGGTATTCCATGTTTCACCTCCTTTTAATCTTCGTCATCAAAATCCTCCGGCGGTTCCGGACATATCGGGTCGGGGCCGTCTTCGATGGCGGCCTTCATCTTTTCAATCTCTTCTGTGAACATTCCAAGGGTGTCCTGGGGATAGTAATTGCACCCCTTGAACTCAATGGCTCCCCAATCGAGCTCCTTCGGCATGTCGGTTGAGTTCGGGAAAAACTCGAAATACATATTCAGCCATTGTTCTTCTTTGAGTAGGATTTCTGAGGCAGACTCCCAAGCCTGGGCGAATAGGACAAGGTTCCGTAGGATTATCGGGTCATCGTCAAGTTCGTCGTTGACGAGTCTCTTGTTTCCTACTTCGATTATTCTAGAACTGAAATCCGGATTCTTGCCGTGTTCGCTGATTTCTTCGTCGATCCAAAGGATTGCATTGGAAATCATCACCCCGAATCCACCGAGGCCGGATGCAATGCAATCGAAACACTTGTCTCTTTTTCCTGTATTGTAGATGAACATGGCAAAGCCGTATCCGCTTGAAGCCGATTCCTCGCCGATTTGCTCGTGCATTGATGCGTTGGCCAGCAACACATCGTAGAACTCGTGTGTAAGATAATAGGAAAGGGCCGAGCTGTTAATCAGATACTCCGCTCTGCGAACCGTGTCGAGTTGGCCACGGCTGGGACCGCTATCTTCCTGTTTCTTCTTTGTCATGGGTGTCAGGGTTTTGTGAATACGGTGAATTCGTTCGATGTATGCGGCTCAATGTAGGATTTTCCGTCCTCAGCCAGGATTTCAAGGCCGCGCTCGATATCTTCGGATACCCTGTACCGATTTCCGGAAGCATCGTGGAGCATCGCTCTTTTCACGTCAACCTCCTTGCGCTCACCGTCTATTGTGAATACTATCTTCATTTTGTTGTTGTTTTTTATTATTGCAAAATTACAAAAATTCAATCAATTTCAAGCAAACTGCGACTATTTTCAATCATCGCAAATCTTCTTGATGCAATATTTTTTCAGATTCTTTTCAATCATTGGCACAAGATCGGATTCATCAAGTTCTTCGCTGTGTCCGGTGCTATATCCGCTCGTCGTGCAGAATGTCTGGCCGTAAGCGCATACGATTGAATGTCTGCAATCGCTGTTGACTTCCTCAATAACAAGCATGTATTTTCCGTTTGCGCGTTTTTTAGCGTAAATATGAATCCATCCATGCCTAATCTCGTCAAATGCGTTCATGTAACTGTAAACAAGCGTAAAACCAACGGTTTTGTAAACACAGTCTTCCTTGTCTTTGTAGGAATAGCCATTCTTAATGAGATAATTCCGTACAATTGTCGCTGCTTCGTTCATGATTTAAATATTTGATTGTTTAACAATTCAGATAGTCGGGGTGTTTTCTGTTGTACCTTCGTGAGTTCTTTGCGGCGTGTGCCCTTTGTCTCATGGATTTCTGGCACTCCCATTGATCCCCCTCAATAATCAATGACTTAAAACATTTAGGTTAATTGTGAATTTTACAACATTGTCCGCCATTTGGTGTAATTTTTGTATTATTGCAGTCTGAAATCAAATCTCTAAAAAGATGCTTTGTGGTTTCATCGCCCTTTTCCTCATGTGGAAGCTTGCCTGTTGGC
>JAFRRE010000155.1 GCA_017428285.1 Bacteroidales bacterium
ACGAGAAACGCCTCGAGAGCACCATCTTCATCACCGAGGGCGACTCCGCATCGGGAAGCATCACCAAGAGCCGCGACGTGCAGACCCAGGCCGTGTTCAGCCTGCGCGGCAAACCGCTCAACTGCTTGGGAATGACCAAGAAAGTGTGCTACGAGAACGAGGAGTTCAACCTCCTGCAAGCCGCCCTGAACATCGACGAAGACATCGAGAATTTGCGCTACAACAACATCGTCATCGCCACTGATGCCGATGTGGACGGTATGCACATCCGCCTGCTGATGCTCACCTTCTTCCTTCAGTTCTACCCCGACCTCGTGCGCAACGGCCATGTCTACATCCTGCAAACCCCGCTTTTCCGCGTGCGCAACAAAAAAGAGACCTATTATTGCTACACCGACGAGGAGCGCATCACCGCCAAGGAGAAATGCGGCAAGCAAGCAGAGATCACCCGCTTCAAAGGCTTGGGCGAAATCTCCCCCGACGAGTTCCGTGGTTTCATCGGCCCCAACATGAGGCTTGAGCCGGTCATCCTGCGCTACGACTTCGGCATCAAGGAACTGCTGGAATACTACATGGGTAAAAACACCATGGAGCGACAGAAGTTCATCATTGAGAATTTGAGGATTGAGGATGATTCGGAGATGGATAAGATGTGAGTCTCAATACAAAAAGCCAAAAAGCCAGAGCGGGATTTTGTTGCCGAGCACATACTCTTCGTCGGCGGAAGCGATATAGCCCTTTGCAACACCAGCGATTTGCTTGCCATCCTTGGAGCGTCCACCAACTTCAATCGTGTATTGATGGTCGATGGTGAAGTCAGCCGAAGTCTTGCTGTATTCCACGACATGGCTTGACGCGAGCTGATTAATGAAAAACACTTCGCGCTCCGTACCTTCGTTGACCCGTGTCGTGGCAAGGGCATGAAGCATATTGGGATTTTCCAAATAAATCTTGTCCGGCTTTTGTAGTCGTTTCACATTCGTTGCATCTGAATACAACAACTGAATCAGGCGAGCCTCGCTGAGGATTTGAAGATAATTCAGCAAAGTGGTGCGTGAAATCTCCGCCATAGTCGCCAATTTGACGGTGTCGAGGGCAAAAGGCACATTGGAAGACAGAATGCCCAACAGCGACTTCACTTTTCTAATATTGCCCACGTCGAGTTTCCGTAATTGGGGCAGCTCCACCTCAATGATGGTGTTGACAATGTTCTCGATACGAACATAATAATTGTTCTGCCCTTCTCTCAAGAATGGATAGTAGCCATAGCGCAAATACTCAGCAAAAAGCGGCAGTGGGCGGATTTGTGCATTGACCTCGGCACAGATGCTGTTGCCGTTGGTTAGGATCTCTTGAAGTGTCCGCTTTTTGAATTCTTTTTGATGGAACATCCGCAAGTATTCCCTGAACGAAAGCCCAAGCATGGTATAGGCAATGCAGCGGCGCGAAAGGTCGGCCTCACCGTCAGAAAGATTGACCAACGATGACCCGCTTAGCACAAAGTGCATGTCGGGAAACTCATCGTACGCGTTCTTGATTTCGATGCTCCACCCTTTATACTTATGCACTTCATCCAGAAACAGGTATTTTCCACCTTGGACATGGAACTGCTCAATGAAATCCAGCAGATGATGAGTGCCAAAATAGATGTTATCAAGGCTCACATAAAGTACATCTGTGGTGTTGGTCGGGCCAAACACTTGCATGATGCGTTGTGTCATGAGCGTTGTCTTACCGACACCCTTCTGGCCTTTGATCATCAGCAGCCGCTCATTCCAGTCGATTTCGTCCATGATGCTCCTAACGAAATCGAGGTTCACGGTCTGCATTCGGTTAAGGTGTCTTCTGACTAATGTTTCCATTTTTCCATGATGTTAAGTTTCCGGCTGCAAAGATATAAAAAATGTTCAATATGCAAAACATTTCAATGAAAAATTTGTTTTTCTTATTGAACATTTTTAAGGAAACAACTCAAAAAAGACAATAAAATGTTTTATATGCTGAACAGATTTAATTGGAATATGTTCAATATATTGAACACTTTACTTGATAGGCAACGATTTGATATTCTCCAAGAAATCCTTCTCCACTTGGCTTAATGTGCGCTGTTGGTATTTCTTGTACTCGTTGGTAGCGTGGTCGATGGCTTGTTGGTGTGATACTTTTCCTGAACCTTGGAGCAACTTTTCTCCGCTCATCGTCAATATGTTGTCCAAATGCGCTGCCCAATCTTTCATGGTCATGGCTTGTTGGCGCTCGGCCTGTCGTTCCGCAAAGTCCAAGTATCCAGAAACGATTTGTCCCATTGCCCGCAATTCCTTCTCATCCAGATAGTTCTTTGCAATGACGGCATCCTTCAGATGCGGCCTGTCGCCTTCAAAAGTCGTCAATCCCATAAATTCCTTTTCGGCATCGGCGCGGCTTACGATGACCTCTGCTGCCGTCTGTCCGTGCACTGCAAAATGAATCTTGTTCTGCACTCGTTTGAAAAACTCAATGGAAATATCGGCTTTCGGATCGTAGTCGATGCTTGTGGCGTAAATGTCTAATATCTGTCTATAAAAGACCTTCTCGGAGGAACGGATGTCGCGGATACGCTCCAAGAGTTCTTTCCAATAGCCGCCACCGCCGAGGTTTTTCAGGCGATTGTCGTCGAGGGCGAAGCCTTTTCTGATGTATTCTTTCAGCACACCTGTGGCCCAGATACGAAATCGTGTGGCAATGGATGACTTAATACGGTATCCGAGGGAAATAATCATATCGAGATTATAAAAAGGAATCTCTCTGGACACCTTTCTGTTCCCTTCGGTTTGAACCTGTCGGAATTTCCGACAGGTTGAATCTTCCGTCAACTCACCTTCTTGATAAATGTGTCTAATATGCTCAACCACATTTGTCCTCGATGTTTGATACAGTTCCGCCATTTGCTGCTGCGAAAGCCATACCGTTTCTTCTTGCAGATTGACATTAATCTTTGTCAATCCGTCCTCGCTTTGGTATATGATGATATTGTTTTGGGTGTTATCTGACATAGAATCATCTCTTTGTTTAACCTTGCAAAGATAATGAAAATTGTCGGACTTTTACGATTTGGCAAAATCGGAAATTCCGATTTTTCTATCAATTCAGTCGAATGAACTTGTCGGGATTTCCGACAGGTTGAGTCTTTTATTTACAATAAAGATGACCATTGCATCTTTTGCAACAGTCATTATTCTCAGTTATTTCCATTTTAAAAACAACCGCTATTCGGTTTAATCAAATGCATTTATGTCGCTACCGCGAACGAACAGCTCGCACTGGCATCCCAGGTTCTCCTCGGCCACCAGAATATACCCCAAAAGCATTGTAACTTGGAGCAAATATAAATCCCAAACATTTAGATGGATCTTCAGAAGACATCGAACTTGATTGATAAAACCCTACTGTACCTTCATATTCAACTCCATTATCACTGATGCCACCACTAGCGGGCAGAAATAGAGTTTTTCCGTTGGGTGCGGTAAAAAGACATCCATTTACTCCATTTGGCGTTACTCCAATGGTATGAGTACAATAAGAAATCAATTCGTTCCAATCTTCATAAGATGGAGTACGCCAAACACTACCCCAATTGGCCTTTGCTGCATCATCAGAAGACTGCAATACTACCAGATTATCAGTAAAACCATTATATCCATATTCCGAATTATTACAATACTTTGTTAGTTGACGCCGATCCCCACCATTACACCATTTGTAATTACTCCATGAATAAGACAATTTCGATGCAGTCTCTCCCCATGCAAAATAATAGCCATTTGCCTCAGAAGTTCCTGCACCCACATTACAAGTTGCCCACAAAGTTCCACTCGGTAAGCCAAGATCGACATAACTATGGCTGTTATTCGAGCCACCTCCATTGTTTCCTCCATTATTACCACCATTATTCGGAACATCCGTTTTTGTACATCCCGCGGTAATGACTACCGCCACCGTTAGCATTATGGCTGCTATGGCCTTCATAACTTTATGCATATCTGATAGATTTAAGTTGTTTTTCCAGCGCGACACCCAAAACGCCAAATCCATTTTGAATTTAATTGTCTAACCTCGAAACACACCGAAAAAAAGAAGCGCGGGTATCTGAACTATTGCTCATCCCGCGTTCCGAGGCTCTCGCATTGCCTACTTTCCAAGGATTAGCAATGCCGAAGCCCACGCTGTTAGAATATACGATTAATAGTATAATCCGACATAATGGGCGTTGGCCATTGCTTCATCTTGTGGAAAGTCTTGAATTTGCGAGATTCGGAACGCCACAGATAAAGCGTTAGTACAACGCCTTTTCTTTTAGTATGTCTGCCAAGTGCACAATTATGCTTTTGGCAAGGCAAAGAAACGAAAAAATAATGGAATAAAGTAAGGATTAATAGAAAAAATCTTTCAAAGTTGACATAATCAACTAATTACAGATGCACACCTCTCTTCATTTGGAAACTTGGCAAAATGTCGTTCGGCGAGTTGGCGGAAAAGAATCAATCAGTTCAATACCATCCCTTCCCTATCGACATTGTCATAAAAAAGCGATCCTTTTCGTTTGGCCCATTCCGTGTAGGTGTAAATTTTCGGACTGAAATAAGTGCCATATTCCCAGCCTAACTCTACGAATGGATAGGCATACGTTCCAAAAATGTCGTTTTGCAGTTGCTGGTCATTGAGCAAGATGAGCAAATCCCAGTCGGAATCTTCACGCGCGTCATTGCGAGCCTGCGACCCAAACAAAATAAGCCTCGCTCCTTCAGGAAGCACCTTGGCACCCAAAGCACGAATGGAACTCAATATGGTTTCTTTTTCAGACATGTTCTTATTATTTCGATGCAAAACTACAAAAAACAATCATTCGCCGCAACTTTTCCTTTTGCTTTACAACAATTTGTTGTACTTTTGTTTCCTGAAAACGGACTGCTTTGCCGCGCGTCGCTCGCAACTCCTCGCAGTGATGCAAAGCGATGACAAGGTTAGTCCCGAGTCTCGCGTCCCGAAGTCCCGAGTCCATCGAATCTTTGAATCTTGAATTTTGAATCTTAAATCTTAAATCTTAAATCTTAAATCTTAAATCTTTAAATCAACCAATAATGAAAAAACTCACCTTATTAGTTATGGGCACAATCACCCTCTTCGGCTGCAACCAACAACCAAAGCAGCCTGAACGTTATGCCGTCAAGGCTTACCCCGAGACGCGCATGGACACCACCGTTGTTGACGACTACTTCGGCACTCTGGTCGCCGACCCGTACCGCTGGCTCGAAAACGACACCTCCGCCGAGACCGCCAAATGGGTCAAGGAACAGAATGAAGTCACGCAAGACTACCTGAGCCACATCCCCTTCCGCAGCGCTCTCAAGGACCGCCTCACGCAACTCGTGGACTACGAACGCTATGGCATGCCTTCCAAGAAACACGGGCGCTACATCTACTCGAAGAACGACGGCCTCCAGAACCAGAGCGTCATCTACATGCAGGAGACCCTCGACGGCGAGCCTACCGTCCTCCTCGACCCCAACAAGCTCTCCGACGACGGCACCGTGTCGCTAGGCAGCATCAGCTTCTCCAACGACGGCAAGTACATGGCCTACACCATCCAACGCAGCGGCTCCGACTGGGTTGAAATCTACGTGAAGGACATGGCCACCTTAGAACTCCTCCCCGACCACATCGAATGGGCCAAGTTCACCGGCGCATCGTGGTACAAGGACGGCTTCTTCTATGCCGCCTACGACCGCCCAGAAGCTGGCAAGGAGTTCAGCAACGTTAACGAAAATCACAAGATCTACTACCACAAACTCGGTACACCGCAGGAGCAAGATGAACTCTTCTACTCCAACCCCTCCCAGCCGCGTTATTTCCACCAGGTGGACCTGACCGAGGATGAGCATTACATGTTCCTCTTCGAGAGCGGTCAAGGTGCAGGTAGCACATTGTGGATTCGCGATATGCAAGACCCGAAGGGCAAATTCGTGCAAATTGCCTTCGATATGGACTACCAGTACAATCCCATCGACGTGATTGATGATGTGCTGTATATCTTCACCAACTACAACGCGCCCAAGGGCCGCATCTGCAAAGTCTCGGCTAAAGCTCCTCAGATGGAGAACTGGGTGGATGTGATTCCCGAAAGCGAGAACGTTATTTCTGGCATCAACCTTGCCAAGGGCAAGATGATTGTCATCTACGACAAGGATGCCGCCAACCACGCTTACGTCTACACTATGGATGGCCAGCAACTCCACGAGATTGCCCTGCCGACCTACGGCGCCGTCGGGTTCAGCAGCAAATACGAAGAGCCTAAAGTGTTCTACGCCTTCACCTCCTTCGCCTTCCCAACCACGATTTACCAATACAACATCGAAGACAACACCTCCTCCGTGTTCCGTGCTCCCGCCATCGACTTCAAGTCGGAGGATTACGTCACCGAGCAGGTCTTTGTCACCTCGAAGGACGGCACCAAGGTCCCGATGTTCTTAACCTACAAGAAAGGCTTGCAGAAAGACGGCACCAACCCGACCTTCCTTTACGGTTACGGTGGCTTCAACATCACCCTTAACCCGGGCTTCAGCACCTCACGTCTGCCCTTCATCGAGAATGGCGGCATTTACGCCCAGATGAACCTACGCGGTGGCAACGAATACGGTGAGGAATGGCATATTGCCGGCACCAAGTTGCAGAAGCAGAATGTCTTCGACGACTGCATTGCCTGCGCCGAATACCTTATCAATAACGGATACACCTCGAAGGAGTACTTGGCTCTGAACGGTGGCTCCAACGGAGGTCTGCTCGTTGGCGCTGTCGTCAACCAGCGTCCCGACCTCTTCGCCGTGGCAGTGCCGCAAGTCGGTGTGATGGACATGTTGCGTTACCACCTCTTCACCATCGGTTGGAACTGGGCCAGCGACTACGGCACCAGCGAGGACGACGAGGCCATGTTCAAGGCCTTGTATGCCTACTCTCCGCTGCACACCATCAAGAGCGGTGCTGACGTACACTATCCCGCCATCATGGTCACCACTGCCGACCACGACGACCGCGTGGTACCCGCCCACTCGTTCAAGTATGCGGCCACCTTGCAAGCTGCCCAGACCGGCGACCAGCCCAAGATCATCCGCATCGACACCAAGGCCGGTCACGGCGGTGGCAAGCCCATCTCCAAAGTCCTTGAGGAACAGGCTGATATTTACTCATTCATCCTGTATAACATGGGATTGAGTTATCCGAAGGAAGCGAAATAATCGTGTCCTTTTATCCTGTATTTCAGTAAAATTGAGTATATTTGCACTCAGAAAGAAACAATAGATTCATGATTTTCGACGACTATAGGAAACATACCGACACTGTCATCCGTCCTTCACTTTTGTGGGAGTACGACCTAAGCCGTTTTGATTGGGCAAAGATGCGCAATGTCGTTGTCCAGCGCGTGTTGGAACGTGGCCGTATGGATGACTATTATGCCATGCTTAACCTGTATGGTTGGGAAGGTGTCCGTGATGCCTTGCGGATGATACCCTACATGAACCGGAAAGACATGAATTTTGCCTGTTTCGTCTTTGACCTGAAAAAAGAGGAACTGAGATGCTACACTATGAGACCATCGCACCCGCTACACGGGAGCTTCTGAACAAACTAATGTCGGACGACCGCCTGCAAGACTTTATCCTTGTGGGCGGTACGTCCCTTGCTTTACAGTTGGGGCACCGTTTGAGCGTTGACTTGGACTTATTCACCAACACTGATTTCAACGAAGACTCGTTACGATCCTATTTAGAGCAAAACTATCAATTTCAAGCCGACTTTATGGAGCGCAGCACGGTGAAAGGCGAAATCGACGGCGTCCAGATAGACTGCATTGCCCATTGCTATCCTTGGCTGAAACCATGTATGCAGGATAATGGATGGCGTCTTGCACAATTGGAAGATATCGCTGCCATGAAACTGAATGCTATTGCAGGCAATGGCACACGCATCAAGGACTTCATTGATATGGCATATTTGTCTTCCGTGTTTTCATTGGAGCAAATGCTCGGTTTCTACGAACAAAAATACCATTCAAACACGTTGATGCCCCTCAAAGGCCTAATCTTTTTCGATGACATCAACAAAGACGAACCCGTCTACATGGCTGATGGAAAGCCTTTGCAATGGAAACGCATCGAAAAGCGCTTGCTTTCGATGGACAAATATCCAAAACGAATTTTCGAAGCGTTGTAATTGTTATTCAAAATAGTATATGAAACGCAACTTCCTAATCTTAATCATTCTAACCGCTGGGATAGGAATCCAAGCTCAAGAACTCACCATTTGGCAAAGAGCCAACCATTTCCTGACCAAGCCTGCCGTGGTCGATACGACACGTATCTACCAGCCGAGCCCTTGTTTCTCATTAGGCTTGTTTACTACAGGACAGAAAGCCGGCTTCGATGTTGATGTCAATTTCATGATAGATTTCGCTAACGATCAAAGGCTGGCAGGCTTGTCGCAATACAGCCTCTCTGAAAACCTCTGCAAGAAGATTGGCCTCGAAGTGGGCTATGGCAATGTCGCCTTAGGTTACAGCCTTGAAGTGGGGCCTCGAAGCGCATGGAAAAAGAGTGCTTTTGGCTTAGGCATCATAGGTAAGTCATGGGGCGCGAAGTTCAATTATTCAAAAATCACCAATCCTTTTATTTCTTCGTTCACCGTTGGGCAAGAGGGTAAAGAGGGCTACTTTCATGACGAAATCATCACTGAAGAGGCTGCCGTTTTGAAGAATTTTACTATTGACGGTTACTATGTCTTCAACAACAAGCGTTTCGCCTACCCTGCTACTTATAAGATTGGTCTCATACAACGCCATACGGCAGGCTCCTGGATGTTGACGGCACGCTATATGCAAGGAAGCCTATACAACACCCCTGAGGCTTCATGGGATTCCTACAACATGCTGGACTGCTTCTCCACTATGCAAGCTTCGGTAGGTGGAGGCTATTCGGTCAATTTCGTACTTTGGCATAAAGATCCCGTCGGGCCTCGCGATGAAGGCCTGCGTAATCTCACCATTAATCTGACGGCTATGCCTGTGATTACATTTGCCAACTACCTGAAAACCACCGTCTACGAATTTGACCTTGATGAGGAAAATGATGAATTTCACCAAACTGGAGAAAGGGTGTCTAAGATCTGGTGTTATCCCATGCCCAACTATATTGGCAGTGCCGCTGTTGGCCTTACCATGTGGCGGTTCTTTTTCTCCACCCAGTTCACCTACAATAGGTTCTATTTCCGTAGCCGCGACGCTTTCAATGCCAGCCAGATGGACATTCCCAATTACGTGGACGGCCTAAGTTTCAGAGGCACTTTCCACGACTGGATGCTAAAAGGAATATTGGTTTATAGGTTCTGAACCAATTATTCCAGCTACCAACAATATTTCACCACATACCAAATGGCCACAAACTGTTCGATGGTGACATTGTCGGATAGGGTGAAATCGACATCCGACGAATAATTGGAGTTGTCTTTATACACTTTGAGACCTTTCTTGTTGGCAAAAATGTCTGATGTATAGCTTGAATTGCCTTTGTAAAGCTTGCCATCCTTGACGGTGAAAACAACATCGGATGAATACGATGATGCCCCTCTATAGACTTTACCATCCCTGATGGTGAACAGTATATCACTACGGTAGGTGGAATTGTTCTTGTACACCTTGTTGTCATCAATCCGGCAGAGGATGTCGGAGGTGTATGAGGAATTGCCTTTATACACTTTATTATCCTTCAAGTTGCATATCACATCGCTGCTGTATGAGGAGTTTCCTTTATACACTTTCACTTGGGCAAATCCACTGACAAAAGCAAAGCATAGCAACAAGGTTGTCATGATTTTCCGATAAGGGGTTTTCATGGTAGTCGGATTTAGGTTTACCCTGCAAAAATAGGTTATTCTCTATTTCCTCGCCACTATCTGCCTACTCCATCGGCAGCTCCTCATACGTGTGGGTAACCTTCTCCCCTACATTGACGACCAAATAACTCGGTGTCACCTTGCCATCGTTGAGGTTGTCGGTCATAATGTATTGCACACCGCCGAACTGACGCTGTTCGCGCATGTGGAAGTGACCCATAATCACCATATCCACATTGTTGTTGCTCATCAGGTCCATGAAGGCATATTGTTCATCCTGCGGCAAGTTGGCAGCAGGCGTGGTGGTGTAGTTGTACGAGGTGCGGAACAACCAATTGTGACTGATGACGAAGCAGTGACGGTAGTCCTTGCGATGCGAGAGCTTCTCCTCCAGCCATTCCAGCTGACGCTTGCCATGGGTGCCATTGCCCGAATCCAAAAAGATGAACAAATCTTTGTATCCACTGACGGTATTCACCGTTACGGTATAGGTCGAGGTGTGGAAATACTGCTTGAAGAACGGAGTGCAGTCGAAGTACACATCATGGTTACCCATGACCAAGAAACATGGGTCGTTTTTTGCCTGATTCACAGAATCGTAACGCAAAGCGTCATTAGTCATTTTGAAACCTGCTTCGCCGCTCTCGTTGACCATGTCACCGGCGTGGATGGCAAAGATGGCCTTCGGGTCGTTACGCTCGGCAGTGATGTATTTGTAGAGGCGGTCTTTCTCGCCATGAGGCACGATGCTGTCGCGCTCGGAATAGTGCGAGTCGGAGCAGGAATAGACATGGTACTCGTCAGGTGCGTTATCGATAACGGGTTCACTGTTTTGGGCGTTGTAGTCGAGCCAGTCGGCCACGCGCTCTTCGGTGTCGCTCCGGTTGACGACCATACCTGCAATGTCAAGACGGTTGCAGCCTGTAGCAAAGATCGCGGCTGCTGCGATGATAACTATAAAGTGTTTTTTCATGATGTTCAGTTTTTAGGTTTCCAAATCAGTCCGACATTGCCGTACCAGCCATTGTATTGTGCCGAAAGGTTGAGTACGCCGCTGGGATGCAGTCCTGCTTCGGCAGTCAAGCGCAGCCCATTGCCGAGGTCGTAATAGCCATTCACGCTATAGAAGAATAAGGTGAAACGCTCGATAACAAAGTCTCTGTAATTCGACACGCGGGCACCTACATTCCAAGGATGCTCTTGGTCAAACAAGTTGCCTTCCACACAGAAAGTGACATTCATCGGTTCAAAAACAGTCTCCATACCGCCATTTTTGCGCAACGGGATGGGTGCCGTGTAGCGGTTGGTCAAGCCCAACTGGAAGTTGAAATGGCGGTTGCGCCAGCCTAAGTCAAACACACCATTGAATTCCTGCAAATTATAATTTGGGAACAAACGATACAAATAACGATTTTCCAAATAAAGTGTGCCACAATTGGCCTTGAGCAGATTCACCTGGTATTGCAGGTTGATGGCATGACGGTTCAGCGTCGTGCCTTGATAGCCAAAGCCAATGTTGAAGTTTTCGGCCAACTGATAGTCAGCTTTTAAGGCCAACGAGGCACTATTGCCAGAAGTACGCGTGTAATCGTATTCCCCATAGGTTTGCAAAGTCCACTGCGCCCTTGCGGCAAAGGCGAAGAGCAGAAGACCGAGTGTAATCAGTACTTTCTTCATAGGTTAAAAATTTGGCGCAAAAGTAAGGAAAAGTCTAAAGCGAATGAAAAGCGATGGCTCTTTTTCCTATTTTTGCACTTTATTCAAAATACCTTATTGTTTATGAAAAGCATATTTATCGGAATCTTCAGCCTGTTCGTTTTCAGCTTTTTATCCCTTAATCTTTCTGCTCAATATGGCCCTCAGTTCGATAATCGTGGTTTTGAGCAATGGATCGACCGCGTCAGCGAACCTGTCCATTGGCATTCAGGAGGCACGGCGACTGGTACTTTTTCCGGGTTCGTGTCAAGCCAAATCGAAACCTCAACACAAACTCGACCTGGATCCTCGGGCAGCAAGAGCGTCCGAATCTTTCCTACCAGCGTGCTTGGTATCACGGCCAACGGCAATCTGACCAACGGTCGCATGAACGCTGGCAGTATGTCGGCGACAGGTTCAGGCAATTACAACTATACGCAACGCAGCAACAATACCTATAACACGCCCCTCAGCCAACTCCCCGACTCGCTTTCGGTTTGGGTTTGTTTCCGCAGCGCGAGCACAACCGACAAGGCTCAGGTGAAAGCTGTTGTCCATGGTGACGCCGACTATAAGTTCATTGCCAACGGCACGGAAGAGCCTGCCAATATGCATGTTGCCACAGCAGTGTCGTCATTCACTCGCACTTCAACCGCCAATGGCGCTTACACATGGCGTCGTTTGAGCATCCCGTTCAATAACAATGCTCCATGCACCGATGTGCGCTACATCCTTTTTACAGCGACCACCAACGAAACACCTGGCACTGGCAGCACCAGCGATGACTTGTTCATCGATGATGTTTTGCTGATTTACAAGCCGACACTTAGGTTGGGCAACCTTAACCAAACCCAATTCAAGCCCGATGAATCCATTAATATTAACTTCACGCTTACGGGAACCATGTCGCCCGATAATCTCAATAATGCTCCAAATGAAGTCATTGCCCAGCTTTCCGACGCCAATGGCAACTTCAGCAATCCCATTGAGTTGGGGCGAAAAACCACAAACGAAAGCGGTGCTATCATAGGGACCATTCCGAGTGTGCCCAATGGCGACCACTATCGTGTTCGCGTGGTTTCCACCAATTATCCCATGATTGGAGACAACATTCAAGAAATCCGCATTTCAGATACCTTGGACATTAATGAGAACACGTTTTTTTGTAGCCTGTACCCCAACCCTTTCACAACTACCTTGAATGTCATAACGGAAGATGAGGTCAAAAGCATTCGTGTCTATGATGTTAACGGTCGAATGCTGAAGGAACAGTTCGTTTCGGGCACACAATTCAATCTTGATATGAGCGAATTGAGTATAGGTACCTATCTGCTGCAAATCGATCACGGCCTCTGGCAAAGCCATCATCGGATGCTGAAGGTCGAATAAACAGAAATCGCGACGAGGTTCTTCCCCGCCGCGATTTTCTTTTAGATGCGTTTTGTTTAGAGTCTTTCGTTCACCACATCCCAGTCGATGATCTGCCACAAAGCATTCAGATGGTCAGGACGACGGTTCTGGTAGTCGATGTAATAGGCATGTTCCCAAACGTCGAAGGTCAGTAAGGGCTTGAAGCCGCGTTGCACAGGGTTGCCGGCATTGGTCTCCTGCGTGATTTGCAGTTTGCCGTCTTTGTCGACGGAGAGCCACACCCAGCCCGAGCCAAACAAGGTTGCGCCTTTCTTCGTGAATTCCTCCTTGAAGGCGTCGAATGAGCCGAACTGTTGGTCAATCCACTCGGCAATCACGCCTGTGGGCTTGTTGTCGGCTTTCGGAGCGCGGAACTGTGTGAAATACAAATTGTGGTTCAAAATCTGGCCAGCGTTGTTGAATACGCCACCGTCGGCGGTCTTCACAATTTCCTCCAAAGGCATCTCTTCGTATTTTGTGCCTTCGATGGCCGCATTCAGGTTGTTGACATAGGCGTTCAAGTGTTTGCCGTGGTGGAATCCCAGAGTCTCTTTGCTGATGACGGGTTCCAAAGCATTTGCCTCATAGGGCAATTTGATGAGTTCGTATTTCATAAGGTTATATATTAGAAGTTCGTGGCTGCAAATATAGTAAAAAGTGGGATTCCGAATCGAAATCCCACTTTTTTCATTGGTTCATGTACATCTGGTAAAGTGGAGAGTTGGGCTCTGTCTTCAGACGTTTCAGTGCACGGTCGCGAAGCTGACGAGTACGCTCACGCGAGATGTCGAGCTTCATGGCGATCTCTTCCAAGGAATACTCACGCGAAGTGCCAAGGCCGAAGTACATGCTGATGATGGTACGTTCCTTCTCGTTGAGCATGTCGAGCGAGTTGCGGATGGCATTGCTGGTCGATTCCTGCTCCACGGCAGCATCGGTCTTCACTTCATCATCGGCAACAAAGACATCCAAGAAGTTGGCATCGTCTTCATCATCCAAAGGCGCGTCGGTCGACACGGTACGTGAGCTGAGGTTCATCAGTTGTTCCACCTTGTCTTCAGGCATATTGATCTCGTCGGAAATCTCCTTGATGGTAGGACGGCGTTCCAGCCTCTGCTCCAGCAGCGATACGGCCTTCTTCACCTTCGCCAAAGCGCCCACTTGGTTCATGGGTAGACGGATGATGCGTGCCTGCTCGGCCACGGCCTGTAGGATGCTCTGACGGATCCACCACACGGCATACGAGATGAACTTGAAACCACGTGTCTCATCGAAACGCTGGGCGGCTTTCACCAAACCCAAATTGCCCTCATTAATCAGGTCTTGCAAGCTAAGACCTTGGTTTTGATACTGTTTGGCCACCGAAACGACGAAGCGCAGGTTGGCCCTGACCAGTTTGTCCAATGCGACCTGATCGCCCGCTTTGATGCGTTGCGCCAACTCGACTTCCTCGTCGGTGGTCAGCAACGCCTCCTTCGCAATGTCAGCCAGATACTTGTCCAAAGTACCGGCATTGCGGTCAGTGATTTGCTTTGAAATTTTCAGTTGTCTCATTTTTTCGTAATCTTAATTATTGTTTTACATCGTTGTTTTTTACATCTTCTCTCTTCATGCCAATCTCCTGTTTTTTTGCATAATCTTTCAGATTTGGGATAAGCCAACACCAGCCGACTTCTCTCAAGTCCAAAAATAAAATACTATCAAAAATCGTACCGAAATCTCTGTCTTTCAAGGAAAAACTACATCATTTTTGATTTTTGTTTTTCCTACTATGACCAGGGACCTTGACTATGACTGCTTTCACTTTCGTTGAAGCGGTCATAGTCATTGTCACATAGCTTCAAGTCTTTTAAGCAATTTAATCTCGCTCATTTACTTAGTAGTAGAACGATCCCGTCATGCCGTTCGGGAAGACACCTTCGATGGTTGTGCGGCGCGAACGGGCATTCTTCAGCGCATTTTCAAGGTCGGTCTTGTTGTTCACGGCATAGCCGTTCACCTTGGTGATGACAAAGTCTACCGGCACACCCGAGTTCATGAAGCGGCCTTCGCGTATTTCGACAATCTTCAGACCGTTCTTGATGTTCAGCCGGCCCATGTCGTTTTGATTGATGGGTTGCAGCATCAGGCCAAACTCCGAGTTGTAGAATGCCTCGCCGTTTTTGACCAGATCCACATTGCCGGCTTCATTCAACAGGGTCAGCTCATAATGATGGTGATGGCCGTTGCGGTTCACCTCGACATCCACTTTGTCGCCAGGACGGTATTGTCCGATGTTTTCCTTGAGTTGTGTCGTGGAATTCACCTTCTTGCCGTTGATGGCTGTAATTACATCACCGGCTTTCATGCCTGCCAATTTGGCAGCACCGCCTTCCGTAACTTCGGCAACATACACGCCTTCAATGTTCTCCAAACCTTCCTTTTCGGCCAACTCTTGGGTGAGCTCAGCAATCTGTACACCAAGATAGCCACGTTGGGCTGTGCCATAGAGCAAGAGGTCGTCGACCACCTTGCGCACGATGTTGGACGGGATGGCGAAGGAGTAGCCTTCGTAGGAACCCGTGTGCGAGGCGATGGCAGCGTTGATGCCAATCAACTCACCTTTGGTGTTCACCAAGGCACCACCACTATTACCTGGGTTGACAGCAGCATCAGTCTGGATGAACGACTCAACCGAAGTACCTTCGCCCAAAATGCTAAGGTTACGAGCTTTGGCGCTGACGATACCCGCCGTTACGGTAGAGGTCAGGTTGAAAGGATTACCTACAGCCAGCACCCATTCGCCGATACGGACATTGTCGGAGTCGCCGAAGGTAAGGAAGTGCAAGTCGGATGCTTCCACCTTGATGAGGGCCAAGTCGGTGGTCGGGTCAGTTCCGATAATGGTGGCGGTCTTCTTCACCTTATTATTAAAGGTGACCTCCACTTCATCGGCGCCTTCCACGACGTGGTTGTTGGTGACGATATAGCCGTCGGGGGTCAGCACTACGCCGGAACCGTAGGCCACCATCGTGTTGTTGCGCGTCTGCCCTGGGTAGCCATAGATTTGGCCGAGCAAGGCTCCGAAGAAATCCTCGTAGGTGTTGCTTTGTCTCACCACTTTGGTCATGATATGCACCACTGCGTCGACGCTGTTTTCGGCAGCATTGACGAAGTCGGGAGTGTTCTCAGTAGGCACAAAAGCCGTCCGTTGTACACGGGGTTGAACTTGTTCAACTTGCGAGACGCTTTCCTCTTGCAGTTGTTCCTGTTCGTTTTGGTTCTCGTTCTCTTTCGCTTTGTTAAGCATGGCATCGCATGATGTTGCCATCAGCAGTCCGGCAAGCATCAACATCAAACTCACTTTTCTCATCTTGTCTCAATTTTATGGTTTCTTTTCTGTTTTATAGTTTCATTAATGCTTTTTTTCAACCTTTATTGCACTGAAAAGTGTATTTTTGTCGAAAATTTGATTATGTCGAATCTGACGATTTCAGCGGGCTATGCCAATCAAATTATGTGCCAGCCTGCATGAAAAGCAAGTAATTTCAAAGAATTGGACAAAATGTTCATCAAGAATGACACGATAACGCTTCGTTGTGCCGAGCCCGAGGATGCCGGACAGATTTTCCTTTGGGAGAACGACCGCGACATCTGGCGAGTGAGCGGAACGCATGTACCCTACACCCGTTTCCAAATTGAGCAATTTCTTTTAGGCAACAATGACTTGTTCAGTAACAAGCAGCTCCGACTGATGATTGACCTGACCGAAAGCGGGCAGCCCATCGGCTGCATCGACATCTTCGACTACGACGACATCAACCAACGGGCGGGTTTGGGCATTTTGATTGACAAAACGTTTCGCCAACAGGGCTATGCCAAGGCTGCTTTGGCCTTGTGCATTGAATATCTATTCAAGGATGTCATGTTGCACCAAGTGTATTGTTCCATCGATGAAAGCAATACGGAGAGTCAACAGCTCTTTGTCGGCCAAGGGTTTGAACTTTGTGGCAGGCGGAAAGAATGGTTGAAGACGGCTGAAGGGTATTTGGATGTTTTAGAGTATCAATTGATGTCCCAAATAAACCTTAAAGCAACTCCCCCTTTAAAGGGGACTGGGGGGATTAAACCCACCCCAACCGACCGATTCTCAATTTTCACTCCAGACTATCTTCAACAAAACGGGATACACACAGATAACCTGATATTTGTACCATATAATCTTCCATACAATCCAAATCTAAAACAACGAAGTCGCAATTTGCGCAATGATTGTCAGTTGTCGGAAAAGCTATTATGGAATCAATTGAAAGGTAAACAAACTGGCTATACATTTAATCGACAGAAACCCATACTAAACTATATAGCAGATTTTTATTGCAAAGAACTTGACTTAGTTATTGAGATAGATGGAGCTTCACATTTTAATGAAGAGGCTCAAGAATATGACAAGGAAAGAGATCGACAAATGAAAGTATTAGGACTGAAAGTTTTTAGAGTGTTGGACGGCGAGGTGAGAAAGGATTCTAAACATATTGCTAAGAGTATTATGAATCAAGTTTTATCAATTACAAAATGAGGAGAAAGCACCTTTGAATCCCCCTAACCCCCTTTCAAGGGGGAAAACTTTTACGGAATTTGAAACATTATATAAGAACAAATACACAAATGGTCAAAATAGAAACAAAACTCCCCAATGAGAAAAAAACGCGCAAAAGCGGCAAGAAGAAAAACGGCAAACAAACACGACGCACAATATGGCTCGTGCTCATTATCTTGCTGATCTTTGCCGCAGCGTTCGGCTACTGGGGCTACAAAACCGTTATGTCGCCCAATGTGAAGACCGCGGACGGACAACCTGTCGAGCTATTCATCCCGACGGGCTCCAATTATGACCAAGTGAAAGCCCTCTTGGCGGAAACGCATTGCATCGTCAATGAGAAGGGCTTCGATTGGTTGGCGAAGAAGAAAGACTTGCCCGCCAACATCCATCCTGGCCACTACGTGTTGAAAAACGGCATGACCAACAACCAACTAGTCAACATGCTGCGCGGTGGACTGCAAACTCCCGTGAAGGTCACCTTCAACAATATGAGAGATGTGAACCAACTGGCTGGCCGTATCGCATCCCAAATCGAAGCCGACTCCACTTCCCTATCCAATCGGCTCCACAACCAGGAATATATCAAGCAATTGGGCTTCAACAATTACACCATCCCTGCCCTATTCCTGCCCGACACCTATGAGTTCTACTGGAACACCGATGCCGAAGGCTTCGTAAACCGTATGTTTCAGGAATACAACAAGTTCTGGAATGAAGAGCGCAAGCAACAAGCCCAATCCAAGGGATTGACACCCGTTCAAGTGAGCATCTTGGCTTCCATTGTCAGCAAAGAAACCAACATGAGCGATGAAATGCCTCGTGTGGCTGGCGTCTACCTCAACCGACTGAAAAGCAACTGGCTGTTACAAGCCGATCCTACCCTTGTCTTCGCTTGGAACGACTTTACCATCAAGCGGGTGCTCGACCGTCACAAGGAAATCGAATCACCTTATAACACCTACAAATATCCCGGCCTACCTCCTGGCCCCATCTGTATTCCTTCCCTAGCAGCCGTCAAGGCCGTGCTCAACGCCGAAGACCACCATTACTTCTACTTCTGTGCCAAAGAGGACTTTTCGGGCTATCATAACTTTGCCAAGACCTTAGCCGAGCACAACCGCAACGCAGCAAAATACCAACAAGCGTTGAATCAAAGAGGAATTAAATAGCTGAGGTCCCTAAGCCCGTCGAAGGGCCGACCTAAAATGACGGTGCTTCGACAGGCTCAGCAACCTGCTTTAACTGAACAACTGAATAACTGAACAACTAAAACAACTGATAAAATGAAAGCATTCAAAGCATACGACATCCGTGGTGAATGGGGCACTGACCTTAATGAAACCATCGCCTACCGCATCGGCTATTTCCTGCCTGATGTGCTCGACACCGACACCTATCTTGTGGGACGCGACATGCGCCTCTCATCGCCCACGCTCTTTGATAATCTCACCCGAGGCCTCACCGACCGTGGCAAAAATATCGACTTCATCGGCCTTTCCACTACGCCATTGGTCTATTGGTCAACGGCCAAATACGGCTATGGCGCATCCATCCAAATCACAGCCTCGCACAATCCGAAGCACCACAATGGTCTGAAGATTTCGGCCAAGGACGCCCTCCCCGTGGGCTACGACACGGGCTTGAACCGACTTGAAGCTCTTGTGGCGAGCGATAAAGCCGTCGTACCTTGTGAGAAGAAAGGCATCATTCGCGAAAAGAATGTCTATGCCGATTACTTGGCCTTCCAAAAGCAGTTTGTGGGACCGCACGACAACCTCAACATCGCCGTGGACTGTAGCAATGGCATGTCATCCATCTTTGTCCACGAGCTGATTGGCGAGGTGCATTACATCAACGACACCTTGGACGGCAATTTCCCCAACCATGAACCCAATCCTTTGGAAGCCAACGCGCAGGAACAAATCAAGGCTTTTGTAAAGAAAGAGAAATGCGACATTGGTCTGCTCTTCGACGGAGATGCCGACCGCATCACCTTCATCGACGAGAAAGGCCGTTTCATCAGTCCCGACCTCATCATTGCTTTCTTGGGCGACTATTTCATTGGAGAACAAAAACAAAAAGGCATTGTGTTGCAAGACATCCGCAGTTCGCGTGCCATACAGGAATACCTCAACCGATACCAGGCTAAGGTGGAGACTTGGCGCGTGGGTCGTGCCTATGCCGCATTGAAGCTTAGGGAGTTGGATGGATGCTACGGTGGCGAACTTGCTGGTCACTACTATTTCCGAGATTTCTATTATTCCGACTCTGCCTTGCTGGCCGCATCCATCGTGCTCAGACTCTTGTCCGAACGCAAAAAAGAAGGCAAGACCATGAGCCAAATCATTGATGAGATATCACCTTATAACAATTCGGGCGAGATCAATTTCAAAATTGAGCGCAAACAAGAGGCTATGGATGCCGTCAAAGACCACTTCGCCCAAATCGAGAAGCCGGAGCGTTTCTTGGACTTCGATGGTTACCGCTTGGACTATCCCGACTGGTGGCTTAATATCAGGCCTTCCAATACCGAACCTTATCTGCGTTTCCTTTGCGAGGCCAAGAGTGAGGCCAAACTGAAGGAAATCATCGACACAGTGACGGGAATTATTCACAAATTCGAATAACCAAGGATGCTCCCTCAATGAGGGATTGGGCAAATGAAGCACAAGCTGATTTCAATTCTTCTCGCATTGTCGTTTTGTTCCGCATGGGCACAACAACCTACCGATTCCATTGTCAGGCGCAATGCTAAAATCGTTTTGGGGAGCCATGCCGTAATCTATGGCGGTACGGTAGTTGGACTGAACCGGCTTTGGTTCAAGGACTGCCAATGGGTTGGCATTCATACCATTAACGACAATGGTGACTGGCTTCAGATGGACAAGTTGTGTCACGCTACCACTTCTTACCACACTAGTTTATTTGGTGATGAAAGCATGCGCTTGGCAGGTTTGGACTCGAAACGGTCTGCCCTTTATGGCGGTGCTTATTCCTTGCTTTTCATGACCACCATCGAGCTTATGGATGCTGGGTATGAAGGCTGGGGCTTTTCGTGGGGCGACATGGCTGCCGATGTCAGTGGTATCGCGCTTTATACCACCCAACAACTGCTTTGGGGCGAGCAGCGCATCAGCCTGAAATACTCATTCCATCCAACCGAATACGCCCAATACAATCCTGAAGAATTAGGCCACAACCTGATAAGCCAGTCTTTGAAGGACTATAACGGCATCACCCTTTGGGCCGTCTTCAATGTCAAGGAATTGCTGTTGGATTCGGAAAGTAGCTTCCCCGAGTGGCTCACCGTCGATTTTGGCTACGGTGCCAAAGGCATGGTTGAGCCACAGCCCACTCCCGACTTTGACCGTGTACGACAATTCTATCTCGCTCCAGGTGTTGACTTGGCGAAACTGCCTGCCGAGAACCGCTATCTCAAAGCTGTTTTGCGTGCATTGAGTTTCATTAAGTTGCCTACACCCGCATTGGAGTACAATGCTTCCGACAAATTCGTTTGGCATTGGCTCTATTTCTGAAAAAAGACGTATTTTTGCAGCATGACATAGTTAAATAAGCATTGAAATGAAGAAATTAGTTTGGATATTTGTTGCATTTTGTGCACTTTTCTTGGCCAGTTGTGAAAACCCCGCCAAATCACGCATTTACACCGAAGAGGGTTCCAAATTGCTGCAGCGATATAGCGAGTATAAAAAAGCAGAAGAAACTCTCACCAAGGCCATCAAATACGACAAAAGCAATTTCGAGGCCTACTATTACCGTGGCTGTGCTCGGTTGAATGCCATGAAATACGATGAAGCCATTGCCGATTTCGAAAAAGCCATCGAGCTGAAAACCGACTATGCCGACGCCTATTTCAATCTAGGCAGAACCTATTACATCATGCATGATGAGGACAAGGCTTGCGAGTATTACAAATTGGCGGAGAAATACGGCCGACCCAATTTGGAAGACTATTTAAGAAGATGTAACTAGTTTTAATCTAGAAACTGACCGCTTATGTCATTCCCTCGGGAATCTATAAGTGGTCGGTTTCGTAATTAATAGACAAACTCGCCAAAAGCTTCTTCGGCGATGATGTCGCCTTCCTCATTGTAGGTCTTCCAAGTGCCCGATTTCTTTCCCTTCGTATATTGTCCTTCTTCTTTTAGGGCTGTGCTGGGATAATACGTTTTGGTGGGACCCTCAAGTAGCCCGTCATGGTATTGGCATTCCATGATCAAAATGCCGGTATCCGAATACTTCTTGCATTCGCCTTCGGGCTGGCCTTCAACAAATTGCGTCTCTTCTGCCAATACGCCGTTTTGGGGATTGTATATCCTCGACCAGCCGTGCACCTTGCCTTCTTTATTGTCCTCTACCAAACGAAGTTGTCCCGAATTAGGGTCATAATACTTCCATTCTCCATCTTTCTTTTGGTTCAGGTAATACCCCGTGGCTATCACCCTGCCGTTCGGAGCATAGGTCTTGTTCAATGCCTTTTCGCCCGACTTGTCGAACTCATTGGTGGCCTTCAAGTTGCCCTGTTCATCATAATAACGAAACGTGCCCTTGCACTTGTCGTTCTTGAATTCTCCTTCGTAACGCAATTGTCCGTTGGGATAGAAGTCGCGCCACTGCCCTTGACGACGGCCTTTCGAGTCGGTCTGGTTGAAATCTTGGGCCATCAAGGATGTGAGGCCTAAAAACAGGGTGGCAAATACTAGGGCAAATCTTTTCATGATTTCTTCGGTTTTGAAGCTGCAAATTTAAAGAAATAACTTAATTTTGCCGCGATTATTGTATGGCCGAGTATTCATCCATATTACTGGAAAATGCGGTGGAGTCGCTTTCAAAACTGCCGGGTATCGGCAAGAAGACGGCTTTGCGTCTGGCCTTGCATCTGCTCAACAGCGAAGACTTGGAGACCGAACAATTGGCTGATTCGCTGCTGAAAATGAAGCATAACATCATGTTGTGTGAGCGGTGCTATAACATCAGCGACACCAAGGTTTGCTCTATTTGCAGCAATCCGCGTCGCGATGAGAACACGCTGTGCGTGGTGGCCGACATGCGCGATGTGCTGGCCATCGAACGGACAGCCTCATACAACGGACTCTATCATGTGTTGGGTGGGGTCATTAGTCCAATTGAAGGCATCTCACCTAATGACTTGAAGATAGAGCAATTGGTGCAACGCACCCAAAAAGAAGACATTAAAGAAATCATTTTGGCCTTGCCAGCCACCATCGAGGGCGACACGACCAACTTCTACATTTTCAGACAACTGAAAGACTTTGAGGGAAAGATTTCGGTGATTTCGAAGGGCATTGCCGTTGGCGATGCCTTGGAATATGTCGATGAGGTGACCTTGGGGCGGTCGATACAGAATCGTATTCCGTTTGATCAGAAATGATTGCGTATTTTGAGACGCGATGAATCGCGTCTCTACAAGAGGGTTTCGGAGAACAGGTCCAATTGGTTCTCGGTGAGGTACAAATCCGTTGGAACCTCGTATTCGTAGGCCGTGATGAACCGCTCTATGTTTTTCTTGATCAGCTTGATGGGTGTTGTACGGCGCGCCTTGCAGTAATTGCGCAAGGAACGGTACTGCCCCGCTGACAATTTGAAGGTAATCGCGTGGTAATGGTAATTGCGACGTTTCCGTTTCTTGTTTTGTGCCATAACACATTGATTTGAAGCCACGAAATAACAAAATAAAAACGTGAAATCCAAATTCTCGCAAAAGTTTTCTAATTTCGTCTTCCCAAAAACAAAGAAATCATGAAGATTGCCGTCATTGGAGAATCCAACATCGACATTGCTGTTGCTCCCCATGCTGAGCCTAACGCCAAGGGTTGCGTGCCTGGTAATATTGTCTTCCATCATGGTGGGGTGGCACGAAACATTGCCCACAACCTTTGCTTGTTGGGTCATGATGTGAAGCTAGTGAGCGTTTTCGGGGACGATGATTTCGCCGAACGTATGGTGGCCGACTGCAAGCAAATCGGCATGGACTTGTCGCTGTCTGACCAATTCAAAGATGCTAAAAGCCCGATTTTCCTCAGCTTCAACGACAACACTGGCAATATGGTTTCAGCGGTTTCCGATGTGAGTCTCAACGATTATATGGATTTGGATTGGCTCAAAGACAAGATGGCGGCCATTAATACATCGGACGTTGTAGTTGCGGATACACTGCTCAGCACGAATGCCCTCGCCTATCTCATCGATCATTGTAAGGTCCCATTGTTTATCGATACCGTCTCTCCTGGTAAGGCTATACGTTTGGATGAAGCTATGAGAATTTCGGAAAAGCATTCTGTGTATGCTGTAAAATGCAATTTGGCCGAAGCTTTTCAAATCACTGGGGAACATGATGATATTCAGGCATCCAAAAAAATGAATGACAGCGGAATAAGCAACGTCTATTTAACCATTGGTTCAAGAGGTGTTGTCTATTGTTCAAATGGTGTTGTTACCACATATCCTGCCCTTCCCACGCCTATTATTAACGTGACAGGTTCCGGTGATGCCTTTTTTGCGGGGGTGATTCATGTCCATACGATGGGACATACCGGAAAGGATGCCGTTCCTTTTGGTTTGATAGCCGCCCAGCACAACATAAAAAGCGAAGCGCCGGTGAACCCGACGCTTCGTATTACAGTATTCAACAAGTGAATGGTTCTTAGAAACTGAAACCTATACGCCCCAAAACCATAATGGGGTGAACGGTTCCAAAAGAAGGATGACCGACCTCCGTAAAAGTGTCGTTAGGAATCTTCTTTTTCCAGGTGTGTTCACTTTCGACAGTTGCACTGCCAAGATCATAGAAGCTGCAACCGATAACGAGATTCTTTGCAACTTCTAAGCCGATACCAGCTTGATATGCAAAGGTGAAGGCCTTATCAAAATCATAGGTTTCCGTAACTTGGGTTTCTACCCCAAACAAAGTGCCTTTGGTGACGGATTCCAAATCGGTGATGAGACGGAGGTTGCCACCCGCACCAGCCTCGACGTAAATGCCCAGATTGGAGTTGAAATGGAAAATGTAGTTCAAACCCAACATGGCAGGAACGTTGATATATTTGGGCGTAGCATTGTAGCTGAAGCTACCACCAACAAAATTACCACCAGCTGCTCCTTCTTGGTCGCGATAGGCATTCTTCAATTCTTTTGTGGGTCCATTATAGAAACCATCTACAGAAAGGAATACGCCTAAGCCGTTAATACCAACGTTGTAATACCACTTGAGGCCTGCATTAAAACCCATGCCAGCGCCTGCATCGCATACATCTTTATTATGGGATGTCAATGCAAAATTGTAGAAATTTCCGTCATACTTAGCATAATCCTTCATCGGGAAAGATACACCAAGGAACATGGCACCACGGGATTGAGCCATAGCTTGACCACCTATAATCAGCATGACGGCCATAGCAAACACTTTAAACAGTTTATTCATCTCTTTGATAATTTAAGGTTATTTTTTCCGTTAGAATTAAAACGAGGCAAAATTACAAAAATTTTGTATTTTTGCGATTCAAAAGGAAAAATATGCTACAAAGACTCAAACGTTTCAAAGAGAAACACCCTTTCACCTCCCTGATGCTGGTCGCAATATTGGTGAGAATCATAGCCGTTATATTTGTTCCGGGCTTCGGTTCCCGCGGCGAATTGCAGCATCCGACACTTTTCATTGCTTTCCTTGAAAAAGTCAAGGCGTTATTGGGTATTGGCGATTCACAAGGCATGATGTTCATCAGCCGCTCGTTGTATGCCGTGGTCTCACTTTTCACGGTATCTATGATTTACCGCATCTGCGACTTGACTTCCAACAAGCAGAACGCTTGGCTGCTGGCATTGATTCCAGCATTTTGCTGCATTATGCCTTCATTCGGCATCATCGAGAATGCCAGCGCCTTCCTTGGCCTACCGCTGATGCTTTATGGTGCCAATGTGGTTTTACGACAAGAGGTGTTAAGGCAAAACAACCTCAGCGAGAACGTGCACCGCACTTCCTTCTTGATAGCAGGTCTTATGCTCGGTTTGGGTATCTGCGTGTGGTATGAGAGTGCCTTCATTGTCTTTAGCATCCTTCTGATTCTCTGCATCAGACGCAATCTCAAAGGTGCGTTGATGACTTTCATGGGCGTTCTCACATCAGTGGTCGCATTGGGGCTGTTGCTTTGGGCACTTGGTGTCAACCCGTTGAAATACATTGTCCTATGACCAAAGAGGAAGCCCGCTTGCGTATCGCAGCCCTTAGCGATGAGTTGGAGCAACACAACTATAACTATTACATCCTCGCCAAGCCTACCATCAGCGACTACGAGTTTGATATGAAGCTCGAGGAGCTGGCGCGTTTGGAAAAGGAGTTCCCCGAATTCCTATCTCCCTCCTCACCCACCCAGCGTGTCGGCGGCGGTATCACCAAGGAATTCAAAAGCGTGCAACATCGCTATCCCATGCTTTCGTTGGCCAATTCATACAGCCGTGAGGAGATTGCGGAGTTTATCAACCGCATTAAGAAAACCATTGAGGATGAAGTGGAGTTTTGCTGTGAGTTGAAATTTGACGGTCTTTCCATCAGCCTGCAATATGAAAATGGTGTGCTTGTCCGGGCCGTGACCCGTGGCGACGGTACTCAAGGCGATGACGTGACCACCAATGTGAAGACCATTCGAACTGTGCCATTGAAACTACATGGAGATTACCCCGACTTCTTCGAAATGCGTGGCGAAATTGTGATGCCTTTCGATAGTTTCAACCGTTTGAACGAAGTCCGTGCTGAGGCTGGAGATGACCTATTTGCCAATCCGAGAAACGCTGCTGCAGGAACACTAAAGTTGCAAGACTCAAAAGAAGTGGCCCGTCGCCGCTTAGACAATTATTGCTACTACATGATGATGGAGGGCCTTGAAAACCGTTACCAGACGCATTATCAAAGCCTGCAAGCCGCCCGCAAATGGGGGTTCAACATTTCCAATTTCATGGCGCTATGTAAGACCATCGACGAAATCTTTGAATTCATTGACTATTGGGATGTGAAACGCCATGAGCTGCCTTTCGCCATCGATGGCATCGTGCTGAAAGTCAACAGTTATGCTCAGCAACAGGCCTTAGGTTTCACGGCGAAGTCGCCGAAATGGGCCATTGCCTACAAGTTCAAAGCGGAGGAAGTTGAAACCGAGCTTCAAAGTGTCGACTTCCAAGTGGGCCGTCACGGCACCATCACGCCTGTGGCCAATCTCGCCCCTGTGCAGTTGGCTGGAACTACGGTAAAACGTGCCACCTTGAATAATGAGGACTTTATCCGCCAGTTCGACCTGCATTACGGCGATACCGTCACTGTGGTGAAAGGCGGTGAAATCATCCCGAAAATCATAGGCGTGAATCTGAATAAACGTCAGGCTGGCGCAAAACCCGTTGAGTTTGTCAAGACCTGTCCGATTTGCGGCAGTCCGCTCGTTCAGAATGAAGGCGAAGCGGCTTGGTATTGCCCCAATAGCTCGGGCTGTTCGCCGCAGATTCGTGGCCGCATCGAGCATTTCATCGGTCGCAAGGCAATGAACATCGAAAGCCTCGGCGAAGGCAAGGTGGAATTATTGTATGAAGAAGGCCTTGTTCGTAATGTCGCAGATCTGTACGACCTTACCTATGACAAGCTTTTCGGTTTGGAGAAAGTCATCACCATCGAAGATGAGTTTAGTTTGATGCCTGTTGCCACGCGCAAGGTCAGTTTCAAAGAGAAAACCGCACAAAACATCTTGGATGCTTTGGAGAAGTCGAAGTCGGTGCCGTTTGAAAGGGTGTTGTTTGCCCTAGGCATCAAGTTTGTCGGCGAGTCGGTGGCTAAGGTTCTGGCCAAGGCTTTGCACGATATGGACCATATCATCAGCGCCAGCGTCGAGGAGATGACTGAAATCAATGAAATAGGCGAAAAGATTGCGCTTTCCGTAAGGAACTTCTTTGACGATGAGCGCAATATTGACATTGTCAACCGATTGAAACAAGCAGGTTTGCAGTTTGCTATGGCCGAGCAAGCCGTTTCCGACAAAGAGCAGGTATTAGCTGGAAAATCTTTTGTGGTGAGTGGAGTGTTCCAACACTATTCCCGCGACGGCATCAAGGAAACCATCGAGGCTTACGGCGGCAAGAATGTGGGTAGTATCTCCGGCAAGACCGACTATGTGTTGGCTGGCGACAAAATGGGCCCTGAGAAACGCAAAAAAGCTGAGTCTTTGGGCATTCCTATCATTACAGAGACTGAATTTGAAGAGATGATAGGCGTTTCGCGAACAACAGAAGAAAACGGATTGCTGTTTTAATAAAAAACACTACCTTTGCACTTCGGTTTTAAACCATTAATTTTGAATTTTAAATCTTTAAATCTTAAATACTTACAGATAATGAGAATAGAGAAAATCATTGCTCGCGAAATCTTGGATTCTCGCGGAAACCCCACGGTTGAAGTGGATGTTACTTTGGAATGTGGCATTATGGGTCGTGCCTCGGTACCTTCAGGTGCTTCGACTGGCGAACACGAAGCCCTCGAACTGCGTGACGGCGACAAGAAGCGTTACGGTGGCAAGGGTACTTTGAAAGCTGTTGACAACGTCAACAAGATTATCGCACCTGAAATCCTGGGCATGTCGGCTCTCGACCAGCGCGCCATCGACCACAAGATGCTCGCTTTGGACGGCACCAAGACCAAGTCGAAGCTCGGCGCCAATGCCATCCTCGGCGTGTCATTGGCTGTGGCAAAGGCTGCCGCCAACTACCTTGACATCCCGCTCTACCGCTATATTGGTGGCACCAACACCTACACGCTTCCCGTCCCGATGATGAACATCATCAACGGCGGTTCACACAGCGACGCCCCCATTGCTTTCCAAGAGTTTATGATTCGTCCTGTGAGCGCTCCTACCTTCCGCGAAGGTCTGCGTATGGGTGCCGAGGTGTTCCATGCCCTGAAGAAGGTGCTGAAAGACCGTGGCTTGAGCACCGCCGTCGGTGATGAAGGCGGCTTCGCTCCCACCCTTGAAGGTACTGAAGATGCCATTGAAAGCATCCTGAAGGCCATCAAGGCTGCTGGTTACGAACCTGGCAAGGATGTCAAGATCGCCATGGACTGCGCTGCATCCGAGTTCTGCAAGGATGGCATTTATGACTACACCATCTTCGAAGGCCCCAAGGGCAAGAAGCGCACCTCCGATGAGCAGGTGGCTTACCTTGAGGAACTCATCAACAAGTATCCCATCGACTCCATCGAGGACGGTATGGGCGAGAACGACTGGGACGGCTGGAAGAAACTCACCGACCGCATCGGCGACCGCTGCCAGCTCGTTGGCGACGACCTCTTCGTCACCAACGTCGACTTCCTCTCGAAGGGTATCCAATTGGGCTGCGCCAACTCCATATTAATTAAGGTGAACCAAATCGGCTCGTTGAGCGAGACCTTGGACGCCATCGACATGGCCCACCGTCACGGCTACACCACCGTCACCAGCCACCGCTCGGGCGAGACTGAGGACGCCACCATCGCCGACATCGCCGTGGCCACCAACAGCGGCCAAATCAAGACCGGTTCGTTGAGCCGCTCCGACCGCATGGCCAAGTACAACCAGTTGCTCCGAATCGAGGAAGAGCTGGGCGACCTTGCTGTGTATGGCTATAAGAAACTGAAGTAATCTCGTGATTACAAACTGAAAAGCCGTGCCTCGTGAATCGAAGCACGGCTTTTTCATGTGGTAAGTTAGTATTATCCGAACACGGCCTTCAGCCGCTTCATCGCCTCTTCCACGGTCGCCCTCGGGCAAGCCAGATTGATGCGGAAAAAGCCGCTGCCTGCCTCCTCGCCGAAGTCCTTGCCTCGGTTGAAACCCAATTGTGCTTCTTGCGTCATTTTGTGCCACAGCTCTTCTTCCGACAGTCCATAGCCGTTGAAGTCGAGCCACATCATATAGGTTGCCTGTGGCTTGTGGAACTTGACCTTGGGTAAGTTCTCGGTCAGGAAATCGGAGACATAGTCGATGTTGCCTTGCACATATTCCAATAGTTGTTCCAGCCATTCGTCACCTTGGTTCATGGCGGTTTGTGTCGCCACTTTACCGAAAATATTGCCGAGATGTGCCTCTAAGGCTTCAACATAATCGACATAAGTCTTTCGCAGCTCCTCATTGGGGATGATGGCCGTCGAAGTGGCCAAGCCAGCCAAATTGAAAGTCTTGGAAGCCGCGTGGAAGGTGATGCTGTGTTGGGCGAATTCCTTATCCAACGAGGCGAAGGGATGATGTCGGTAACCAGGCAACACCAAATCGCAGTGAATCTCGTCGGAAATGACCAACACGTTGTTTTTCATGCAAATCTCTCCCAAAAGCAGCAACTCGTTTTGCGTCCAGCAACGCCCTACAGGGTTATGAGGATTGCAAAGAATCAGCATTTTAGCCGTCTTGACTTGCTCAACTAATTGGTCAAAATTGAACTCATAGCCATTACCTCTATCAATTAAGGTGTTGTAAACCAACTTCCGTCCATGACTGCTGACGGCGTGATGGAATGGTGGGTAAACGGGTGGTTGGATAATGATTTCATCACCAGGCTGGGTGAAAGCCAGCACTGCCATGTTGAAACCACATACCACACCTGGCACGAACGACATCCAGTCCTTATGCACATTCCAATGATGATGACGCAGGATCCATTTCCTAATGGCCTCAAAATAAGCCTCATCCTTGAAATGATAGCCATAGACGGGATGCTCAGCCCGCTTGATGACAGCTTCGCGCACGAAGTCTGGAGTCTCAAAGTCCATATCGGCCACCCACATGGGTAGCACATCGGGATTGCCAAAGACCTGTTGGCGCAGGTCATATTTAACGCAGTTGGTATCAGCGCGATTGATGATTTTGTCGAAATCGTATTTCATCACATTTGAATTTGATGCTGCAAAGTTGCGAAAAAAATCGCGGAGTTTTGCCGCAGGTACGGAAAAAAGATGTACATTTGCAGCGCTTTAGAGAAGAGCACGGTTCTATAACATTTTGGGGGAGTCGCATAGTGGCAATTGCAACAGACTGTAAATCTGTCCGGGAATCCGTTCGGTGGTTCGAGTCCACCCTCCCCCACGACAAGGCGAAGTTTCAGGCTTCGCTTTTTTGTTGCAATCAATATCAGTTATAATTTTCAAATATTTCATGTTTTTTTGTTAGTGCTATCAATTTATTGTATATCTTTGCACTACTAATTCAAATCATTATGAAGATTTTTGTCGCCAAACTAGCTTTTAAGACCACTACAGAAGATTTAAAAGCCTTGTTCGAGCAATTCGGCACGGTGGAATCATGTAAGGTTATCATGGATCATGAAACGGGACGCTCAAAGTGCTACGGCTTTGTAGAAATGCCCAACGACGATGAGGCCTACAAGGCCATCGTGGAAACCGATGAGACCGTTTTCATGGGTAACGAGTTGCAAGTCAAGAAGTCACGTCCACAGCCTGCCACAGCTCCAAAGCAGGAGAAACCTGCTCGCCCGAAACGTCCTCACCATCCTTACGTCCCTAAAACGGAGGAATAAAACGTACAAATTGTAATTTTTTCGCAGAATACGGTTTAACACATAAAAAAAAGTCGTACCTTTGCACCCGCAAAGCGATGGCCTGGTAGCTCAGCTGGATAGAGCAACAGCCTTCTAAGCTGTGGGTCTTGGGTTCGAATCCCAACCGGGTCACGAAGCAAATCAACCCCTATCTTGTAAATCAACAAGTTAGGGGTTTTCATTTTTTTTGACATCCTTATTTCGATGGATATAACAAAATCATCCCAGCCCTTTTCAGGACCGGGATGATTCGTTATCGATGGAACAATAACGCGACTTACTTCACTTGGTCGATAATGGCCTTGAAGGCCTCTGGGTTGTTCATGGCGAGGTCGGCAAGGACCTTGCGGTTGATTTCGATACCCGACTTGGTGAGCTTGTCCATGAATTGGCTGTAGTTCATGCCATACTCGCGCACGGCGGCGTTGATACGGACGATCCACAAGCTACGGAATTCGCGCTTTTTGTTTCTTCTGTCGCGATAAGCGTACTGTTGACCCTTTTCGTAAGAGTTCTTCGCCACAGTCCACACGTTCTTTCTCGTGCCGAACTGACCTTTGGTCTTCTTCAGGATTTTCTTTCTTCTGGCTCTTGAAGCCACTGCATTGACTGATCTTGTCATTTCTTTTGATTTTTTCGTCCAGCGCCTCGCTCCTTTCGAGAACTTTTCTGCTGAGACAAATTACACATTTTGTTAATTACAT
>JAFRRE010000010.1 GCA_017428285.1 Bacteroidales bacterium
CAGCAAGAGACCGTTGTTACAAAACGCCCCGCATCAAGAAAGGTGGATAGCGTGTTGGCCTTTGTTGGACAAGTGAAACTGAATATCATGCTTCCAGAAGGCTTGCCCGAAAACAGCAAAAACGTGTTGCATAATAAGATGGTGGCCATGACCTCGGTCAATGGCGTTGGCTCGGTGGATGCTTCGCCCATTCTGTGTATCATCCCGACCTTTGCCGAAACGAATCATGACATCACTGCGACGGTGCCCGCCAAGCACAAAATCAAATACGACTTCAATGTATGGGTGGCCAATCTGGAAACGGGTGAGGTGTTCGCCTCGGCTCAGCAGGATTTGTTGGGCATCGGCGACTCGGAAGAGTTGGCCTTAGGCAATGCCATGTCAGCCATTTCGCCGAATGACAACAAATGGCAGGAAATGCTGAAAACCGCCCAAGACCGCATCATCGAATTTTACAATACCAACGGCGACCGTCTCATCAAAGAAGCACAAGGTTATATTGGCGTGAATGACTATTCAAAGGCTATGCTGATTCTGAACAATATTCCGATGGCTTGCGGTGAAGTGTATGACCGTGCGCTTGAAGTGAAGAATAACGCTTTGGACCAGTATTTCCAAAACGATGCCGAGTATCTTATTTCCAAGATGAAGGCGTATTTGGCTCTGCCTCGTGACAACGAAAACGGCTTTTCATGCGATTTCCTTGCCGTTTATGCTATGGTACCGCCTAACAGCAAAGCCAAGGCCGAAGCCGATGCCTTGTATGCGGAATATGTGAAATCTCTTGACGAAACCGCAAAGAAGAACATGGAAAAGCAGCAGCGCGAATGGGAAGCCGAACAGAAACGCCTTGACCGCGAAGCCGAAATCCGTATTGCCGAAGCCAATGTGGCGGCACAAGCCCAAGCTGAACAAAATGCGCATGAGTTGGCTATGTACAAAGAACAAATGGCCGCTGAAGTAGCCATCCAAGGCCAGCAACAGCTTCTTGAAAAGTACAAGAAAGATGCTAGCTATAATAAGCTTGGCTGGATTTGGAAGCTGTTTTATCATGGAAAAGAATAAAGTCTAATTAAAATAGAATTAAAATGAAAAAATATTTGATAATCACATTGTTGTGTGTCGTTTCTTTGTCGTTGACAAATTCATGTAATAATAATGACACAGAAGCACAAATTGAAAAGTGTATAGAAGAAGGTGATTTTACGAAAGCAAAACAATTGAACAAAAAATTGAGTTACGGAGGCATGGAACTGAAGATATGCAAAGCCCAGGTTTCATCTCTGATTGACGAAGGCCAATTCAATTTAGCGGCTGATGTTGCCAAAGAAGATGCAGACTTTGGTGTCTATTACGAAGTTCTGATGGGAAAACTTGTGCAAGTGTATGAAAGCAACCCTCAAGGTTTAATGATGGCATTATCGTCTATCAGCCTTCCTAATGCCACGGGTACATGTAACTGGAACGGTAAACATGAATACTTTTCATCTAAAAATGACTTAAATAAGATGTACGAGGCTTTTAATAACAACATAAAGCAATTGTTGTATTATGCAAAAACCAAAAAGGATATGGAATTTGTTCAAACGGTGTCTGCTTTTTTGAAACCATTGTATAAATCAAAAATGGTAAAGGAAGAACGAACGATTGCCATTCTTGCATCTGGTGAACGTAAAAAAGAGTTGGCGGATGTGACTACGTATGAGGATACTCCTACAGATTACACACAAGCCAATCAAATCAAGAAAGAATTAGGAATAAAGTAGATGATTATGAGTGCTTTACAGACGATTATCGAAAAAGGTTACATTAATGATGTAATAGAGCTCGAGGATAATCCGCTAATTAGGATAGAGTTAAAATCCAGTGAGTTATCATCGGATGAGCAAAACACATTAATTTCCATCAATCTTGAACATAATCCTGTTGGTTTGGATGTGTTTGTTTATCTCTATAAGGAAGGAATTGTCAATAATGTTTGTAGATTTGCAACTGGTAATTGGTGTCTTGAAATTGACAAAACTGAATTGTCTGATGATGATTTGTCTGAATTGATGAGTTGTGCACAACAAAACAGACCTATCGGTAACACCGAAGAGAATAGAAATCTTATTGCAAGCAAGCTACCACATTGTTTTAAAAACAAGTAGTAACCATGCCCAACCAATTTGACGAAATCCGATGCCCGAAATGTGGCTCTACCCAGCTCACGGCCAATAAGAAAGGCTTTGGGTTGGGTAAAGCCCTTATCGGCGGAGCCATTTTCGGCGGTGTCGGTCTGCTTGGTGGCTTCCTTGGGAGCAACAAGATAAAAATCACTTGCCTGAATTGCGGACATTCTTGGATGAGATAATAATTCTAAAACTATAACAAAATGAAAAAGACATTGCTTTTATTGGCTTTGAGCCTTGTGGCCATCACAACCGCAAAGGCTCAAATTTCTGGTAGTTGGAATCTGTCGCGAGAGACGATGGACGGACGACCTCTGCATGTATTCACAGCCTCCTATTCCGAGGATTCGTTGAATGCAGTCAGGCCTTTGTTAGAAAAAGAGTTGAGGGATAAACAATCTTCGTTGTCTGCAGATGGAGGGTCGGCGTATGTTCCCAAAAAAGTCAAGGAAGATAAACCAACACCCCAACCCAAACCTGTTTACAAACCTGTTTCACTTGATGTGGCTAAAGAATTGCGGAACATGGAGGAGAAATCTCCCAAATCGGCCTTGTTGCTTCAGCAAAACAAGGGGAAATGGGGTTTTGTGAACGAAAAAGGCAAGACCAAAATCAAGATGAAATATGACAAAGTGGAGCCGTTCACACAAGGCCTTTCTTGTGTAATGAGCGATGGTCTTTACGGATACGTCAACGAAGAAGGTAATTTGGTGACTGGCATCATGTATGAAGTAGCGTCATCTTATTTTCGGACCGTGACAGACCTGGTTCTCGCATGTTGCCGGAAAGACGGAAAATATGGACTTCTGAAAAACGACGGCTCTGTCTATTTGGATTTCCAGTATGCCGACTTAAGAATTGTGAATTATGCATACGCTTTGGCGACTGACGGGACTGGGAAAGTCAACGTGGTCGTTCTTGATGCCAGGCCGTTGTCGACAGCTTATGACGAGGTTTCTATTGTGGATGGAACCGATTATGCCATAGCGAAAAGAGGAGGTAAGGCCTATTTCATCGACAGAAAGGGAAAAGAAGAGAAAGACCTTTGTTTTGATGATGCCGAAGACATGGGAGGAGGACTTGTTTTGGTCAGCAAAAACGGGAAATACGGCGTGCTCGACAAAAACCTTCAAATGATTGTTCCATGTAATTATACCAATGCCAGTTTTGACAAGGGTTGTTATCAGATAGGTAACGATTGGGAAGGCTTTGGCATCGTCAGCCAAGGGAAGGTCGTTGTTCCTGCCGATAGCAAAAAGACTGTTCTCGTTCCTTTCCAAGAATCTGCTGTTTATCAGAACGATAAGGGAAAATTCAATCTCGTAAGGTATGACGGAACATTCATATTTGAAAACATGAATGGTGTAGGAAACTATGATGAGGAAGAATCCTTGTATTATGCTGATTATGGGAAGAGCAAGTTGGTTTACAATTATGAAAACGATAGATATGGCATGGCTTTCGGGAAAGAAGTGAATTGGCTTCCCGAAGACGCGAAAGATTTCACTTTCGATGGTGTCATTGGCCGTTACATAACCAACGGAATTGAGCCTCATTACATTTCCAAGGAAGGAAAAGCCTTGACGGAATTGGAAGGTGCCGTTGAGGTGCGCACATTGAACAACAAGTATTTGGCAGTTTGCTTTAGAAGAAAAAGTGCAACTTTGAACAATTCAACCAGTCCCAAAGGTATTTCTATGGGTGGCGGACAAACAGAGGATTGGGAGGTGGCAAGTGCTGATGGTAAAATATTGACTGACAAACGCTTTGCATACATCGGTGAGTTCAATTCGAAAGGAGAATTGCCATATGAGGTTTATGACAAGAAGAGCTGGCAATATGTGAAGGGAAAGATGAAGTTCAATGGAGATAAGGTGACTTATCTGAAATAGTAGTTTTTTCTAACTTGACATGTACTGATAAGTACCAACTGTGTTTTTGCGAAAACAACTATTTTTGTTGCAAAAACAATGGATACACCCAACCCCAACAAAACCCCCGAAGGCAATTTCACCCTCATCTATCACCCTAGCGATCCGAATGCAGAGCCACATACGGCACTTGAGGCTGGTATCCAATTCTTGTATGACTGCTGGGATTCGAATTGGCCGCACTCCGAAGAGGAGACCCTTCAATACCTACATCGTTATAATCAGTTTAACCGTCCGTTATCCATAAAAGCCCGGAAACGCTTGCAGCGCATCATCGACAAGGTGCTCCAACCGGCTTTCGAGGAAGGCAACCAAGATGCCATCCATTGGATGTTTGTCGCATACGCTAATGGATTGGGAGTGGAGCAGGACGAGGACAAGGCTTTGGAATATCTGAAGATTCTGGCGGAATACGGCTATCCTGACATGCAATGCGAATTGGGGAAGTGGTATGAAACCGTTGACTGGGGCACCCGTAAAAAGGAAATGAAACGGGAAGCGGTCAAATGGTTTAAGAAAGCGGCAGAACAGGGAAATGTTGAAGCGATGTACTGTTTGGGTGAATGCTATCGTGACGGTTCCGGCGTGGACGAGGATCAAAAGAAAGCCGTTGAATGGTTCGCGAAAGCGGCGGAGCGAGGCCATGAGGAAGCCAAGGCTGAATTGGAATTCTACAATAGGAGAGAAGACGAAAAGGCCTTTGAGGAAGACGGATTTTTACCTTATTCGATGGTTGGGTCACAAAATGAGGATGTGCCATTTTAACAACAGAATATCAATCAATTAAAAGGATAAACCATAGTGGAAGCAAACAAAGCAATAGACCAAAAAGCGAAAGCCAAACAACTTGTGAAACAAGGGTATCATCTGTGTCAGCGTGGAAATTACCCCGATGGAGCCAAATACTTTAAGGAAGCGGCTACCTTGGGCGATTTGGAAGCAGTTTATGGTTTGGCCTTTTTGTACTATGAAGGCAAGGGCGTTGAGAAAGACCTTGCGGAAGCAACCAGATGTTTCGAGACCTTGGCAAATCAGGAGTGTGATTTTCGTGAAGTTTCCAAACTGCGGCTTGCCAAACTGGCCAACATCTCTTCGGGCGAAGGCATTGGGATTGTAGAG